>CAZQYL010000027.1:0-12304 GCA_964597425.1 uncultured Ignavibacteriales bacterium
ACACGAGTGCGATCAGGATATCAATAGGCCACTCCAGTTCAGCATATTCTTTGCTGGTGGTAATACCTAAAGGAAGTGTTAGTGCTGCACAAAGAATTATCGATTGCCAGCCCCAGAAGTGGATCTTGCTCAAAAGATCACTGAACATCCTGGATTTTGTAATTCTTTGAAGTGAATAGTAAATACCCATGAACATTGCGTTTCCTACGAAAGCAAATATCACAGCGTTAGTGTGTAAAGGCCTTATTCGGCTGAACGTAAGATACGGTATGCCGAAGTTCAAAGCCGGGATGTAGATCTGAAATGCTATCAATAGACCAACCAGCATACCTACAACGCCCCACAGCATTGTCGCGTATGCAAAATTGCGTACTATCCGATTATCATAACTGAACTTTTCCATTTCCATGATATGGAATCTCCTTTTTGAATTAAGTTTAGTTCGTTTTTAAAAATGAAATTAAATATTTTTTCATACAAAGACCTTGTGTCTTATTATCAAAATCTACAGAATGCCGATATCTTTCATGCATTTTTTTATTCTGTCGTAAGCCAGTGTAATGTTACCATCAAGCCCGATCGAAAATCTGACAAGCCCTTCAGATAGTCCCATTGCTTTTTGCTCTTCCTCCGGTATTTCGGAAGAAGTGCTGTGACCGGGCGAAGAGAACAGCGTTTTAAAATATCCAAGGCTGACTGCCAGGTAACCTACATTCTCTTTCTGCATCATTTCCATTAAGGATGCAGCATTTTCATATGTACCTACATCAATTGCCAGCATGCCGCTGTATCCAAAACCGTCATTTCGAATCTCATCCAGTAATGCGTGATGTTTGTTAGACTTTAGCCCCGGGTAGAAAACTTTAAGCCCGAGCTTTTCAAACTCTTCGGCAAGGTACATTGCGTTTTCGCTGTGTTTCTTCATCCTGATATGAAGTGTATGCAGGTTCTTCAGGATACTTGCTGCTCTAAGGCTGTCTAAAACAGGACCAAGCAGCATTGTTGCTCCGGAATTCACATCCGTTAAACTGTCAATAAATTCTTTCGATGAGCAAATGCATCCCGCAACGCAATCGCTGGAGCCATTTATATACTTTGTCATACTGTGAATGACAATATCAGCTCCATGATGCAGTGGTGTAATAACCATCGGGCTGAATGTATTATCAACAACCAGCTTTATGTTATGCTGCTTTGCTATTTCGCTTATCTTAGGAATATCTGTAATTTCCAGAAGGGGATTGCTTACAGATTCAGCATATATCATTTTAGTCTTTTCTGAAATGGCAAGCTCAACCATTTCCGGTTTCTGCATATCAACAAATTTCACAGTTATGCCAAACTTCGGCAGGAAATTCTTGAAGAACGCATACGTGCCGCCGTATATTGTACGCTCAGATACAATTTCATCTCCTGCGCTGCAAATTTGCAGCACTACCGAGCTTATTGCTCCCATACCGCTGGAAGTTACCTGCGCGGCTTCGGCATCTTCAAGTCTTGCCAGTGCATTGGAAAGGAATTTATTTATCGGGTTCCAGTGACGTGAATATAGAAAGCACCCTTCAATTTCATGCTGAAAAGATTCAGACATCGTTTTGGGGCTAAGGAATGTGAACGTAGATGAATCGGTAATACTGGGATTTACATCGCCAAACTCGCCGAATACAAGATAATCATGAATACTTGTGCTTGGATCGAATTTTTTCACTTCCCGCTCTCGCTTTCATCATCAAATAATATTCTTACCGATGGGGTATAACGGTCTTCGTATTGACCGCTTCTGACTGCCCAAATAAATGCCACCAAAAAGCCACCTGCCACTAACACACTGAAAAAAACCAGAATTACTATTACACTCATTATAAACCCCGTTTCCTTGCCATAAAATTGGTTGATAGAACTGTGAACAAAACAACAGTTATTGAACTTGCAGGCATCAGAATCGCAGCAAGCAAAGGCGAAATTTCTGATTGAAATGCCAGGGTGACACCCAGAACATTGTAAATCATTGAAATTACAAAGCTTATTATGATTACTTTCTTGGTTGTTTTTGAAAAACCGATTAACCTGTTCAGCCTGCTGAATTCTGAAGCATCCATAATTGCATCGCAGGCAGGGGAGAAGTTTGTTACATCTTCTGATATTGCTACTCCTACATCACTCTGCTTTAAAGCTCCGGCATCATTCAGACCATCGCCTATCATCATTACTTTATGCCCGCTATTCTGAAGCTCCTTAACGTATTCCAGCTTATCCTGCGGTGACTGGTTGAAACAAATGGTACTTTTGTAATTGAAGAATCTCTCGAGATTCTCCTTCTCGCCTTCATTATCACCGGATAACACGACCAGTTTATAATCATCTTTTAGGCTTGATGTGATTTCTTCAAGTCCTTTACGGTAGATATTGTTGATAGCAAAAAATCCCTTTATCGAGCCGTTTATAGAAAGGAATATTCTTGAATCTAGTTTGGCAGGATTTCTTTCTTTATCCAGCAGTATCTTATTGTTATCGGCGGCAAACAAAGCGCTTCCAAGTTTTACAGTATTTCCATCTATCAATGCTTCAATGCCTTTGCCTGAGTGCTCAGTGAATGAAGTCACATCAAGAAGTTCATTTGTCTCAATAGCATCGTAAATTCTTCCGCTCAGCGGGTGAGTGGAATTCCTTACAAGTGATTTTATCAATTTCTGTTCAGTTGCGCTAAGCACATTGCCGTTGAAGGTGATATCAGCATCTCCTGTTTTTGTGATAGTGCCGGTTTTATCAAACACTATAGTATCTATTTTCGAAATTCTTTCAACAACAGAAGCGTTCTTGGCATAAAATCTGTTTCTGCCAAGTACCCTGACGGCATTACCCAATGCAAACGGATTCGTAAGAGCTATTCCGCATGGACAGGCAATAATAAGTACTGCAGTAAAAGCATTTATTGCAGTCCTTAAACTTGTAGGGTACCAGTAAATGAATGCAGCTGCCGCGACAAATAATATGACAACAGTAAAATATTTGCCTACAATGTTTACCAGTGAATTGAACTTATCTTCATCTTTTTTTATGAAGGTATCCTTATTCCACAACTGGGTAAGGTAGCTTTGCGAAACTGTCCTTATCACTTCAAGCTCTATAGCGCTGCCGCGCTGGCGCCCGCCTGCGTAAATTATCTCACCGGCAACCTTTGGTACAGGAATAGATTCTCCCGTAACAAAACTGTAATCTATGTTAGCATTACCATTAAATAAAATGGCATCAGCCGGAATAAGTTCATTATTCCTTATCAAAATTCTGTCACCATTCTTAAGGTTTGATACGGGAATGCTTGTTTCTTTGCCTGATCTTTTAAGCGTGACTGAAACAGGGAAATATGATTTGTAATTCCTTTCAAAGTTAAGGGCATCATATGTTTTGCTCTGGAATATCTTTCCGAGCAAAAGGAAGAATATCAGTCCGGTCATTGAATCAATAAATCCAACCCCGGTGTTTGTAATAATTTCAAATGAGCTTCTGATGAATAAAACAACAAGTCCCAGAACGATCGGGAAATCAATATTTATACTTTTTTGTTTTATTCCGCTCCATGCTGATTTGAAGTAGTCACCAGCAGAGTAAAAAAGCACGGGTGCGCCCAATACCAGGTTCAGAAGCCCAAAAAATTGTTTAAAAGAATGCTCCAGTGAGCCAACAGGTGCAAGGTACTCAGGGAAGCTAAGAAGCATAATATTACCGAAACAAAAACCAGCAACGCCAATTTTGTAATAAAGGCTCTTGTTTGACCTGAATTTAACTTTATTTTCAATATCATCCAGGCTTATCTGCGGTTCATAACCAACAGCAGTAAGCAGCTCAACTACCTGTCTCAGAGAGATCTCATTTGGGTTAAACTTAATATTAACAGTTTTTTGAACGAAGTTTACCTCAGAGTGGATTATGCCGTTGTTAAGCTTGTATAGCTTTTCCAGAAGCCATATGCAGGAAGAGCAATGCACCTGGGGCAATACAAAATTAGAGACGGATATTTTTCCGTCATTATAGCTTGTTAACTGTGATACGATCTTGGGGTCATCTAAGTATGAGTACCTTGAGCTCGCCGCACTTTCAAGCTTTTTTTGAGATATTCCGGGTGTATTATCAAGGTCATAGTATTTGCAAAGGTTGTTCTCCTGCAGTATTTCATACACAGTTTTACATCCTGTACAGCAAAAAACCTTGTCACCGCTTCGAATATCCAGACTCTTATTGCATAAATCACCGCAGTGATAGCAGAGAGTCCCTTCCTTTAGGTTTACTACTTCTGAAATCTGCATATTCTGTTACAAAATTAGGTTACACGGTCATATATAAATATGACCTGCGTCAATAGAAAGTATGATATTTGTCACTGAATCACACATATCAAAATGATGTTAATATTGAGTTTAACTATGCTGATAATTTGTCATTTTCCATAACTTATCAATTGGGAATTTATTATATTTAAAAAATGGAAAAAGTATTTATGTGGTATGGATTTGCTAAGTATAGCTTTTATATTGTGTTAGTTGCCGTATCCCTGCTGTTTTTGCAGTCATGCAGCAAAAATGTTAATAAGATCCAGGGCAAATGGTCGGCTTCAGGCAATGTTGGTGATTCTACTGATATGAATTCCTGGTTCATTACATATGAATTTGAGGGCAGAAATTACAAAATGTCAGGATACCCGCCTATATCGGAAGAAGGAACATATGAAATAGTTCAGGAAAATGGAGATAGCCTGCTTGTTTACTATAATGTAACCAAATCAAGCCCGGAAGTTAAAAGTCATAAGGATTGGATAATTCTGAAGGATAGTACTATGATGGTAGGGCAGTTGCCTCTGCGGAAATCTCAATAACACAGATTAAAGATCTTGTAGAATCTTCACAAAAAAAAACGGCTCTATTGAGAGCCGTTTATATATACAGTTTCAGATAGACTAATCTTTTGCACCTATTATTTTGTAAGCAACCCCGGCAAGTATCGCACCTGCGATCGGTGCAGCTATGAACATCCAAAGCTGCTCTAGAGCCCAGCCACCAACAAACAAAGCCTGGCTTATGCTTCTTGCGGGATTAACTGATGTATTTGTTACGGGAATACTTATCAAATGAACAAGCGTCAAACCAAGTCCAATTGCAATACCTGCAAATCCTTTTGGAGCACGTTCATCGGTAGCCCCGAGTATAATTAATATGAACATAAATGTCATAACAACTTCGCATACCAATGCACTTATCATATTATAGTGACCCGGTGAGTGGTCTCCATAACCGTTAGCGGCAAATCCGCCAATCGAGCTGCCGTTACCAGTAGCAATAATATATAATACTCCAGCCGCTGCAATTGCACCCAATATCTGGGAGATTATGTAGGGGCATCAATTCCTTTGCGTTGAATCTGCCGCCAATCCACAATCCAATTGAAACCGCAGGATTAAGATGTGCACCTGAAATATGACCAAGTGAATAAGCAATTGTTAATACTGTTAAGCCGAATGCAAGTGAAACTCCAACAAGCCCTATGCCGAGCTCAGGAAATGCCGCAGCCAGAACAGCACTTCCGCATCCGCCCAGAACAAGCCAAAATGTACCGATAAATTCTGCCAGTAGTTTTTTCATTATATGTAGTAAATTTAACTTACGCAAATTTATGATTATTTATCACTTTATGCAATTTATTTATATTCTCTTGCGAAGTTATCAACCTCTGAAAAGTGAATATCAATTCAAATCAGCCTAACCTGTTCCTGAGGAATTCAACAAACTTATCCGGTCAATTTATATCCCATTTATTGCTCACTGCATTGTTCGCTTTTACTTTGAAACTCCTTCAAATTTTGGGTATATTTGCAGATTATAATAAAAAATATGAGCGTCATATCCATACGGAGTGGCGCATTTTAATACAGGAAAGGCATATAATGCGTAAATATTTTGTTCTGAACATTATTCTTGCTGCTTTATTCATTTATGTATACGGCTGCGGAGATAAAAAAGACGATAAAAAAACTGACGGAAATAACAATGTATCGGAGTTTGTAAAAAAGGATAGTATTACCGGCAAAGATGTTGTTACTCTCAAATACGTGGTCAAAAAGGGAGACAAGTTCTATTATAAGATGGTCGCCAAAACATCGAACATGGAAAAATCACCTGCTACCGAAGATAAAGAAGTTAAGCAGGATAATGAGATCAATTACTATTATTCCAAAGAAGCTGATAATGTTGACGCATCAGGAATTGTAAGCTATAAGATCACATTTGATTCAATAAACATTTCATCATCAATGGGTGATCAGAGTATCAAGTATAACTCAAATATTAACGATAGCGTTAAAATGAATCCGGCGTTCATCCAGTATAATGCCGTTATTGCAAATCCTTTTTTCATAAGAGTGAATCCCTCCGGCGAAATTACCGATGTTTACGGAATGGAAAAGATCTATGAAGTACTTTTCAAAGCTCTTGGTGATACTTTAAAAGAAAAAGATAAACAGGAAATTAAGCAGTCATTTGGCGAAGAATCAATAAAAGAAATTCTCCAGCAGGAGTACCAGGTTTGCCCGACAAATCCCGTAGTAATGGATTCGAACTGGACAAAAGCATTCAATACTTCAGTTCTCTTCTTTGAAGTAGTTAACAATGCCAAGTATACAATGAAATCAGTTGAAGATAAGAACGGACAGAAAATAGCGAACATCGAAGCTGCGCTTGTAGTTGAGTTCAAGAACAAGGAAGTTAAAGAGCGCGGTATGACAATAAAAGTTGAAAATGCCGAAACATCCGGAAGCGGTAAAATTGCTCTGAATCTAAGCCGCGGATGCATCCAGAACAAAGAAACTTCAACAAACCTGAAACTTGATATGAAACTCTCAGCTCAGGGACAGACGGCTAATTCAACACAGGCAGTAACCACTAATTTAATTGTTACTCTGCTGAATTAACAATGACCGTAGGATACTCTTATATTGGTTTCGCATTCAGGTTTTTAGCAGCGGCAATTGCTGTTATACTGATTTGCCCCGATTTGTATTCTGCGGAAAGCGGAGATTCTTCTGGATCAACATTTGTCTATTCCCCGGCAACCGGTGATATTTTCAGATACGGCATTGAAACCGAAAATGATAATGCTGATAAAAATGTTGCAAATGATTATGTCACAGAAAAAACTTTTGACAAAAGAGGTTACTACTATACTAAGGCTGTAAAGAGCGTTGAAAGTAACGGGGATGTAATTTTTGAAGTTAAGTTTGATTCGATTGCAGGGCAGGATGGCAGCCCGGATTTTGTAAGGAAATTTTCCTATCATCCCGGCAAGTGTTTTCTGAATGATCCCAATGATGTTGATACCAGCGATTATATCAGTTATTTTGTGCTGATAAATGAACCCTTTAACCTGCGTGTGAGCAGGAATGGCGAAGTGCTTGAAGCTTACGGTCTGCATAAGATTCTCAAGAATCTTCTCGCAGTCTTCAAAGATACCCTTAATGAATCTGAAAAAGAGAGTGTCAGGGGTTCTTTGGGTTCTGAAGGTTTATGTGAGATATTCCAGAGTGAGTACCTTATCTTACCCGATAACGGAATTGACGGCAATGCGAAGGATTGGGTAAGAAAGATGAAGACGGAAGTTTCTTACTGGGAAACTGAAAATACCGGCATCTATAAGATTACAGAGCGGACTTTGAGTACCATAAATGTGGATGCAAAGCTAAAAGTCAAGATTCCAAGAGCTAAAGAAGTTGAAGATGAGGGGATCAAGATCACGCTTGACGATTACTCCCTGGGGGGTGATGGAAACGCAGTTATTGATATTGTCAGATCTTGTGTTAAGCAAAAAGATATCAGGACCAAAATGATGATCAGGATGAACCTTAAAACTAAAGACGAAGAAGGTTATACTCAACAAAGTATTGAAACCGGAATCAGAGTAAAATTATTGAATTAATTATTGTATAAATGTTAAAGAAGAATCCCGCATTCAAGAACTTAATTCAGCTTACACACCCGCTTGTAAAAAGTTATATGTCAAAAATACGGGATAAGAACACTTCTTATTTCGAATTCCGTCAGTATGTTGATAAACTTTCTGTACTGCTTGCTTATGAAGCGGGCAAGGAGCTTGGCTTAAGATCTCACAAAATTAAAACACCGCTTGCGCCATACAATGGCTCTGTGATCAAGGATGAAATTGTTTTAATGCCTATTTTAAGGGCGGGACTCGGATTGATGAACGGATTTTCATCCATTTTCCCGGAAGCAAGGATAAGCCACCTCGGTGTCTTCCGTAACGAAGTTACGCTGCAGCCTATAAGATATTATTTCAAATTTCCCAGGCTTAAAGATAAAAAGAATACCATCATTTACATTTTAGATCCCATGCTTGCGACAGGCGGCAGTATGTGCAGCGCAATTGATGAAGCCAGGAAGACCGGCGCGGGAAAGATAGTTGCAGCTTGCCTTGTGGCAGCACCTGAAGGAATTAAGGAAGTAAGGAAATTCCATAAAGATATCAAGATTTTCACCTGCGCAATTGATAAGAAGCTCAATAGTTCCGGTTATATTGTGCCGGGCCTTGGCGATGCAGGCGATAGGCTTTTTGGCACGCTCTGAAAAATTACGAGTTAACTGCCTTTGGCAGTCAGGCGAAATAGAATTATAAAATAATATTAGCCGCGACTTCAGTCGTGGGAACCTAGAACTTGAACAACGCAAAACCGTTTCAACGGTTTGAAGTAATAGTTCAAAAGGAATTTTTTCTTCTTAGATTTCGTTTTATATTAAAACCGGCTTTAGCCGCACAAATTTTCGGGGGCTAGTTAGCCCCTAATTTTTTAGTAAAAATTGTTAAATACTCTATATAAAAAGAAGCTCGATGATCTTCTTGCGCTTTGCCGCAGGAACCTGGTTGAATTCAACGAAAAGCTTATCACTGACGCTTTCAAATTCAGCCTCAATGCGCACCGAATGGATAAGCGCGCATCGGGTGAGCCGTTTATTATACATCCTTACGAGGTGGCTTCCATAGTTGCCCGTGAAATTCCGCTTGATGATATTACTGTAGCCGCAGCCCTGCTGCATGATGTGGTTGAAGATACCAAATTCACCTATGAAGATGTCAAAGCCGAATTTGGTGAAACCATTGCTGATATTGTTGATGGCGCCACCAAGATAGAAGGTATGTTCGAAAATTATGAAGCCAAGCAGGTGGAAAATTACCGAAAGATGCTGCTTTCCATGTCAAATGATATTCGCGTAATACTTGTCAAGTTTGCCGATAGGCTGCATAACCTGAAAACACTTGAGTACCTCAATCCGGAGCGCCAGGTGAGGATGGCGCGTGAGACAATGGAAATATACGCACCGCTGGCGCACAGGCTGGGTCTAAGCAGGGTGAAAATAGAGTTTGAAGACATGGCATTCAAATACCTTGACCGCCAGTTCTATAAAGAGATATCTAAAAAGGTCATCGCAAAAAAGCGTGAACGAGAAAATTATATTAAGAAGTTCATTCAGCCTATTAAAGATGAATTGGATAAAGGCGGTTTTAAGTATGAAATTTCAGGTCGTGCGAAGCATTTAAACAGTATCGCAAAAAAAATGGTATCCCGCGGCAAGTCATTTGAAGAAATCTATGACCTGTTTGCTGTCAGGATAATTCTGGATACAGACGACAGGAACGATTGTTTTACCGCTTATGGTATTGCCTCGGAAATTTACATGCCTGTACCTGAGAGATTTAAAGATTATATATCGCTACCCAAGCAGAACGGTTACCAGTCAATTCACACCACGCTTATCGGACCCGAAGGCAAAATGGTTGAAGTACAGATACGAACCCGCGATATGCATGAGGTTGCTGAAAAAGGTGTTGCTGCCCACTGGAAATACAAGGAAAATATCAGTGTAAATGATAACCAGATGGAAGACTGGATAAGCTGGATACGCGACCTGTTTGATAGTACTTCAAAAGAATCAACCCCCAAGCAGATAATGGAAGGATTAAAACTAAATCTTTACCAGGATGAGATCTATGTTTTTACTCCCAAAGGTGACCTGAAGATACTACCTGTAAATTCGACACCGATTGATTTTGCATTTGATATACACAGTGAAGTGGGATATAAATGCATAGGCGCGAAGGTTAATGGCAAAATTGTCCCGCTTGATTCAAAACTCAAAAGCGGCGACCAGATTGAAGTAATAACTTCAAAAATTAAGAAGCCGCACCAGGATTGGGAAAAGTTTGCCGTTACGCATAAAGCCAAATCCGATATTCATAAATATTTCAATAACGAGCGCAGGCTGAAAATTGATGAAGGCAGAGAGCTGTGGAATAAGAAGCTGAAAAAAATGAAACTGACGCTCAGCGAAGATGATATGATAAAACTGCTTGCCAGGCTTAAGTTTGAAAGTCTGCAGCATATGTATTTAAGCCTTGCTGAAGACAGGCTTTCAGCGGAAGAGCTGTACGAACTTGTTAAGGATAGAAATAAACTCATCAGCGGTGAAGTAGTTTCTCCTTGGGTAAAACCAATTGAAAAAACGCAGACCTTAAAGGTCAAAGAAAATGAACAAACCCTGTTTGAAACTTACATCAAAACTGCGCGCTCAACCAAAAACAAGATTATCGCAGGCGGTGATGTAAAAGATCTCCTTTTCAGTTATGCAAACTGCTGCAACCCTATACCCGGAGAAGATATTATTGGCTTCATTTCAAAAACAGAGGGAATCAAGATACATAAAAAATCCTGCAAGAACCTTTCAAACCTTTTCCTTTCTGACCCGCAGAGAATTATCGACGTCCAATGGCCGGAACAGGTTGAAGATGAATTCTTTGTTGGAATCAAAATAAGCGGTGAAGACAGGCCGGGAATGCTTAATGAAATTACTAATGTAATTTCCGTTTACAGTAATACAAACATAAAGAGCGTTAGTATTGCCTCAAAGGGCTCTTTGTTTGATGGCACTGTTATACTTATGGTTAAGAATATCACGCATTTGAACGAGCTTATTGAGAAGATAAAACATATTGAGGGTGTATTTGAAGTAAAGAGGTTTGAAGAGTAATTTATTTTACAATTCTTGTCAAAATTCCCCTGTATTTATCACAAATTACCGCTTATGACTTTTATCATAAAAGGTAATTACAATTATTAATATATTTGCAATTATGAAAACAAAAATTACAGCATTTATAATTGTATGTTTAACAGCATACTCATTTATATGGAATTTTAATGATATTTCTGCTTCAAAAGGCTCATTAACAGGTGGAGATACACTCATATATCCGCAGGAAAAGCATTTTAAGAATATGCAAATGCTCACCAATGGCGGAGAGAACGCAGAAGCGTACTTTTCATTTGATGGCTCAAAGATAATATTCCAGTCAACCGGTGAATATGAGTGTGACCAGATATTCATTATGAATACCGATGGCTCGGGGAAGCACCTGGTAAGCACAGGCAAGGGAAGAACAACCTGTTCATATTTCTATCCTGATGGCAAGAGTATACTATATGCTTCAACTCACTTAGGCGGAGATATGTGTCCGCAGAAACCTGATCACTCAAAAGGATATGTTTGGGCGCTTTATTCGGATTATGATATTTTTAAAGCAAATACAGATGGCTCTAATCCTGTGAAACTTACAGATGTCAAGGGTTACGATGCCGAGGCAACAATTTCTCCTAAGGGCGATAAAATCATATTTACTTCAACGCGTAATGGCGATATTGATCTTTATTCAATGAACCTAGACGGCAGCGATGTAAAACAACTGACCAACATTGCCGGATATGATGGCGGCGCATATTATTCATATGACGGCACTATGATAGTTTTCAGGGCATCCAGATTTGACGACCCCGAAAAGCTTAAGGAATACCAGGACCTGCTTGCACAGGGTCTTATCCGTCCGGGTATGCTGGAAATTTATATAATGAATGCTGACGGCTCAAACATACGCCAGGTTACTAACAACGGTGCCGCTAATTTTGGTCCGTATTTCCTTCCTGATAATAAAAGAATAATATATTGTTCAAACCAGGGTGATCCTAAAGGAAGGAATTTTGACCTTTATATGATAAATTCAGATGGAACAGGTAATGAACAGATTACATATAACGAGACATTTGACGGTTTCCCAATGTTTTCACTTCATGATGGCGGCAAAAAATTTGTGTTCTGCTCAAACCGCTTCAACGCAAAGCAGGGCGAAACAAATGTGTTTATCTGCGACTGGGTGGAATAGAATCAATATTCCAAATGTCAAAGCCCAAATGACAAAT
>CAZQYL010000027.1:12404-16036 GCA_964597425.1 uncultured Ignavibacteriales bacterium
ATTACATCAGGTGAGGTGACCAATCACATCAAATACTTAGCAAGCGATGAGCTTGCAGGACGTTTCCCAGGGACAGATGGAGACAAACTCACTGTTGAGTACATTGTAAATGAATTTGAAGAATACGGCATTACTCCCGCCGGCGAAGATGGCTATTTGCAGCCGTTTGATTACATCAGCGAGATAAAGCTTGGCAAAGATAACTCGCTTTCAATCGGCAATGGTGAGCTTATCAAAGGCTCCGGTGAGGAATTCACTACTTTATACCTCTCAGCAAACGGAACCGCACAGGGAAATATTGTATTTGTTGGTTATGGCATAAATGCCCCTGAGCTTAACTACAACGATTATGCAGGCATTGACCTGAAAGGGAAGATCGCCTTGATGCTTATGTACTCACCGGGTTACAACAATCCGCATGATAATCCTTTCAGCAAGTACGAAAGGCTTCGCATAAAATGCGCAGCCGCTAAAGAGCAGGGTGCTGCGGGTATTATAGTTGTTAAAGGACCCGAGAGCGGTGAAGATGAATTGGTCAAGTTAAGAATGTCAGGTCCCGGTGAAACAATGGATATTCCGGTTATGAATGTAAAGCGTTCATATGTGGAATATATTTTCACCAATTCAAAAAAAATGACTTTATCAGAAGTTCAGAAAAATATTGATAGTCTCAGAACACCGATGTCATTTGAGTTCGGCGGGGGAATGGCTCAGTTAAAAGCTGATCTTGTAAGAATAAAAGCATTAACAAATAATGTAATCGGCAAGATTGAAGGCAAAGACCCTTTACTTAAGAATGAATATATAGTTATCGGCGCGCATATGGATCATTTAGGCGATGGGTTAAAATACGGCTCACTGCACGATAGCCATGTCTCTGAAATCCACAACGGCGCTGATGATAATGCATCGGGCGTAGCGGGTATTCTTGAGTTAGCACAGTATTATTCCACAAAGAAAAAAGACCTGAAGCGCAGTATTATATTTATGACATTCAGCGGTGAAGAAGCAGGACTTATAGGCTCCGGACACTTTACAAAAAGCGAATTGATGAAGAAGTATAATGTTGTTTCAATGATAAATCTTGATATGGTAGGCAGGCTTACTGATAACAAGCTAACAATTGGCGGAACAGGAACATCATCCATCTGGCAGGGATTACTTGATTCGCTCAACAAAACATACAACTTCACGGCAGCGTATAACAAAGATGGCTATGGACCAAGTGACCATGCGAGCTTTTATGGTAAGGATATCCCTGTGTTGTTCTTCTTTACGGGGCTGCATAAGGATTACCATAAACCAAGCGATGACTGGCAGCTTATCAATGCTGATGGTGAAGCAAAAGTACTGAATATGGTAGTTGGTATAGTCAATTATGTAAACACACTTTCTGCAAAACCAGATTTTATAAAAGTAACCGAAGAAAAGAAAGAAACCAATATGGGTTTCAGGGTTACTCTGGGTGTTATACCGGATTACTCCAGCACGAAGGAAGGGCTCGAAATTACGGGCGTTAAATCCGGCGGCGTAGCTGAAAAAGCAGGTTTGCAGGCGGGTGATGTTATCACAAAACTTGGCCAATATGAGATAAAGAATATTTATGATTACACCGATGCATTAACAAAATTCAAACCGGGCGAAGAATCTGAGGTAACATTTATCAGGGGAACAGAAACGAAAACAGTTAAGTTCACATTCGCTAAGTAAATAGTTTTATTTGGAATGCATTGACTGCATCAATGCGATTTAAAAGGAACGCAAAAATGCGTTCCTTTTTGCTTTGTCGCCCTGAACTTGTTTCAGGGTCTGCTGCCATACTTGTTCATCTTAAAATTAGCAAGCATCTAGTTTTAGCTGAATGGGGTGGTAACATTTTGTCATTTGCGAAGAGTGTGAGTTGATAAAAAGAGAATTCCAGAATCCTTTATTGCCACGACCTTTAGGTCGTGGACAATGATTAATACAGAATTTGGGCTTTAGCCCTTGAACTACTAAAATCTTTTAGAGCTAAAGCTCTTGTTTTGAAATTATAAATTAACATGTCGCTCCTGACGGAGCTCTTTTTTTTTCTGCTTCCTTTTTCTACAAACATTACGCTCCTAACGGAGCTAAAAGATATTGGAAATGCGATTCATATCCTTTGTTACCCTGTCCGCCGTGGTGGATTAATTCTGTCTTTGACATAACATTTCTTAATATTGGAGTAAGCAAGCATCCCGCCATGGCGGGATCAGCCAAAAACGCCGGGATGCTGAAAGAGTTCAGCATGACAATTTTCAATAAAAAAGGTGCTTCATAGCCCCTTTAGTCTTTTGGTATTTTTTTGCCTTCTGCCTTTTTACTTTTGCCTTATTTAAGAATTTTTATCCCCGTCGCACTTATCCTGTACATCTTCTGCGGTCCGGTGACAGTGTTCGGATCCTTACCGGATTCCTCGGCGAAATGTTTCGCCTGGTCTTCGGTAATTTCTTTCACGCTGAATACACCTTCAATAACTGCAACCTTGCCGGTGATATCCATCTCTTTAGGCATAATGAATTTATGCAGGGTTAGAGCCCTAATATTCATGCTGCCATCACTTATTACTGTCCAGCATCCGCCCGAGCGGCATAATTCAGACATGCTGCCTTTAACAACAACGGTTTTACCTGAAAAACCCGCAGTATCAGCAAATATTTCTGCTATTGTGAGTATTTTTGAATCAGCGTTGATATCAGCACCATAAAGCGTGCCGTCGGTTAGCTCTTTAGCTTCGACCTTCTCGCCATCTTTTTTCATGTCATCATTCTGCGCATTTGCGGAAAGAGTCATGAATAGAAAGAGAATAGGTAGTAAATATTTGATATTTTTCATTATTCGTATAAATTAATTAACAGTGGTTATACAAAAATAAATCTTTTTAAAAAATAATGAAATCCTTTAAAGATACCATAAAAAAACCCGGCTTTCGCCGGGCTTCATTCAATTAACAGTATTCTTCAACAATAATTTCTATTCTACAGTAACGCTCTTTGCCAGGTTACGCGGCTGATCGACATTGCAGCCTCTCAGCACAGCTAAGTGGTATGCAAGCATCTGCAGCGGGATAGTGGTTAAGATAGGGGAGAGCATCTCCAGAGTATGAGGAATTTTGATTATGTAATCAGAGTACTCTTCAATATGGCTATCGCTGTCAAAATCTGTGATAGTTATCACAACGCCTTTTCTTGCCTTAACTTCGCGGATATTTGAAATTACTTTCTCGTAGGTAGAATCCTTCGGTGCAATTACAATTACCGGCATGTTCTGGTCAATTAAAGCAATCGGACCGTGTTTCATTTCCGCTGCCGGGTAACCCTCAGCGTGAATGTATGATATTTCCTTAAGCTTTAATGCACCTTCAAGCGCAACAGGGAAGTTATAACCCCTGCCCAGGTATAACATGTGCTGGCAGAACTTAAATACTTTTGCAATTTCAAGTATCTTATCGTTTAAAGTAAGAATTTCTTTTATCTTCTCGGGAATCCTTAGCAGTTCATCTGTAATTTCTTTTATCTCATGTGCAGGCAGTGAATTCCTGTACTGCGCTATCATCAATGCTATCAACGCCAGACCTGTAAGCTGTGAAGTGAACGCTTTTGTTGAAGCAA
>CAZQYL010000028.1:0-15479 GCA_964597425.1 uncultured Ignavibacteriales bacterium
TAAGGGGAAAGTCTGCAAAACTTTTATTCATCGGTTCGAATCCGATCGTCGCCTCTGATTCACCCGTTCACTCAAATAATCCATAAACTAAACTCTGAAAATTATGAGTTTATTTTTTAAAGCCCACGGAAAACCATCCATCGGATTACTTCTTATCCGATTAGTTGTCGGCGCATATACAATGTCCCTTGGCATATTGCAGGCAAGCAACATCCAGGATTACATCAATAAAGTTAAGGCGCTTCAGTTCTTCAGTGAAAACACTGCTTTCATTATTGGATTCATAACGCCGTTTTTGCTGATAATATTTGGCGGACTTTATATCATGGGGTTTTTTACTCCCATAACCAGTTTTTCTCTTGCAGTGATATCGTTTGTTAAAATTGCATCCCGTGGATTCTTCCCGACCGAAGGGATTCCCTTCAACAAGGATATGCTGTTCCTGGTGTGTTTCCTCACCACACTCTTTGCCGGTGCAGGTATTATCAGCTTTGATGCATTGCTTGACAGGCGAAAGAAAAAAAATGTGATT
Organism: uncultured Ignavibacteriales bacterium; assembly: GCA_964597425.1. Taxonomy (GTDB): domain Bacteria; phylum Bacteroidota; class Ignavibacteria; order Tepidaquicellales; family OLB5; genus OLB5. The sequence goes on from CAZQYL010000028.1 coordinate 533, forward strand.
GAGCCCATAGATAAGAATGAGATATCAGCCGCAAAGACGATTACTGCGGAAGTGATTGTTGAACCATCAAATGAGGTAAAAGAAGAAGAAAAAATTAACCCTTAATAATCGCAATGAATGATTATAACCGCTCGAGGCTGATTGCGGCAATAAATAAATTCAATCAAAAAGATTTTTTTGAGTGCCACGAAATTCTTGAGGATGTTTGGTTTGATATCCGGGGCGGCACACGGGACTTTTACCAGGGATTGCTGCACATAGCCGTAGGCTTTTACCATCTTACAAAGAAAAATAATTTTAAAGGGACACTTATTCAGTTAACAAAGGCAGAAGAAAAGCTCGGAAAATTTCCGGAGGTTTTTCATGGAATTGACCTAGCTAAATTGTTAAAACAGATTAGGAGCATAAAGAAAAGATTAATAAAAAAGGAAGTCCCGAAGAGACTTCCTAAGATCGTTATTCAATGATACCTTAAAGGCTACATTACCATTCCGCCATCAACAGCAATTACCTGGCCTGTAATATAATTTGCTTTTTCAGATGCAAGAAATGTCACAACCCCAGCAATTTCAGAAGGCTGTGAAGTTCTTTTTAAAGGTACAACGCTCAGCATTGCAGTTCTTTGTTCAGCATTCAGTTTCGCGGTCATTTCCGTTTCAACAAAACCGGGGGCTACGCAATTTACATTAATGTTTCGTGATGCAAGCTCCTTGGCTATAGATTTAGAAAGTCCGATAAGTCCCGCTTTTGAAGCAGAGTAATTGGACTGCCCGGCATTTCCGGTTAATCCTACTACAGAACTAATGTTAATTATTTTTCCGCCTTTCTGCTTTACCATAATAGTAGAAAGTGCTTTCATCATATTAAATGCACCTTTAAGATTTACCGTAAGAACCATGTCCCAGTCCTCTTCGGCCATGCGCATAATGAGTTTATCTCTTGTAATGCCGGCATTATTAACAAGAATATCTATTCTGCCTAATTCTTTGGCAAGCTCTGCGCAAACCTGTTCAGTTTCAGAAGTACTTGTTACATCCAGTGACCGGGAAAGAATCTTTCTTCCGCTTTCTGCTTTGCTCTGTACCCAGCTTTCAAAATCATCAGGAAAGAATTTATCAAGAATAACAATGTCAGCACCTTCAGCAATAAAATCTTCAGCTATAGCGCGTCCTATTCCCCTGGCACCGCCTGTTATGATTGCACTTTTATTTTGCAGCAAATTTCCCATTTTAATTCTCCGGTATGATTATAGTTTAGTTATATCTTCTGCTTTATCTACGCCTTTGATGGTCACAGTACTGTCAATTCTTTTTATAAGTCCCTGCAGCACTTTACCCGGACCCAGTTCAATGAACTCTCTTGCACCATCATTGATCATATTCATAACACTTTCATCCCAGCGCACAGATGAGGTCAGCTGATCATAAAGTGATCTCTTAATGAATTCAAGTTCGGTATCTTTGGTAATTGGCTTTGCATGAACATTTGTGTAAACCGGTATCTGGACTTTTTTGAACTCGGTGTAATCAAGTGCAACTTCAAAATCCTCTTTAGCCGATTCCATAAGCGGAGAGTGAAATGCTCCGTGTACAACAAGTTCCTTTGCCATTTTTGCACCACGCTCTTTGGCAAGTACCATTGCACTGCGGACGCCTTCCACTGAACCTGAAATTACAATCTGACCAGGTGAGTTGAAATTTGCAACCTGCACTATACCATGCTCTGAAGCATCACGGCACACTTCAATGATCTTGATGGTATCAAGACCTATTATGGCTGCCATAGTGCCCTTGTTTTCTTCGCCGGCTTTTTGCATCAGTTCACCGCGAAGCTGAACCAGTTTCAAACCATCTTCAAAGCTCAATGCACCTGCCTTTATCAGCGCAGAAAACTCACCCAAAGAGTGACCTGCTGTATAACTGGCTTCTTTGTTCTTAACAAGCCTGGTTGCAGCAACCGAATGAAGCACAATTGCAGGCTGAGTTATAAATGTTTGTTTTAGTTTATCTTCGGGTCCGCCGAAGCTGATAGAAGAAATCTCTATTCCAAGAATTTCGTTAGCCTGAAGGTAAAGATCTTTGATTTCAGGGTAATTCTCGTATAAATCCTGTCCCATCCCAACGTATTGAGATCCCTGTCCCGGGTAAACAAATGCTGTACTCATATAATGCAAATATACAGGAAAATGCGAAATGTCAAAATCCAAATACCTTAATATCAGCAAGATTTTGTACCTTCACTCAATAAATTGATCTATTTTGTGAAATTATTAGTTTCCTGAATTCTGAGCGATAATTTGGATTATAGTGGAGCAGGAAAGCTTTGGGGGTATATATTAACTTTGTAAAAGCGGCAAAAAATCATTATTTTATTACGGTATATAGTATTGCAAATATCATATTTATTTGTAATTTTCCCAGAAATATAGAGAAATTTTGATGAAATTTTTAACAAGCCTGACATTAGCTGTATTAACAATAATAGTATTTTCCGGTACATCCAGTGCTCAAATTGATAGCAGTCTTATACTTGGACTCTCACAAAAGAATTCTACAGTTTCGGTATTCGATCTTAGTGACCCGACAGGCATAAATATGGAAGTAAATCTTTGGGGTTTTGTAAGATACCCCGGCAGGTACAGGGTACCTGTTAACACTTCATTTATGGACCTTTTAACATTTTCTGGCGGACCCATTGAAGATTCAAATCTAGATGATATCAGGATTTTACGAAATTTAAATGACTCAACAAAAAAGGCAACAGTAATCAAAATAAATTATGATGACTTGCTTTGGGAAGACCAGGTTTCAACAAAATCCAAGCCAAACCCTGTACTTCAGCCCGGTGATCTGGTTGTTGTTTTAAGGGAAAAACGTTATACTTTCCGGGATTATTTGCAGATCTATGTTCCTATTGTTACATCAATAGTTTCTATTGCAACACTGCTTATCACAATATCGCGTAATTAATTTTTAATATATAACATATGGAATCACAGTCAAACAGTAAACAGTTCAATACAATAGATTCTAATATTAAGTCATCGCACAGTATTAGGTTCTATTTTAATCTGATCCTTCGCAACAAGGTGCCGATCCTTCTAAGTCTTGCTGTGGGACTGATCGTTTCATATTTTTATGCATATTCCCAGGTTGATATTTATGCATCTGCTTCATCAATGAGGCTTTCCAAGCCCAAGGAAAATGTGCTTGAAAACAAGATATTCAGCGATATTGAAGGCGAGTTACCCGAACGTTACATCAACAATGAAGTAGAAATTCTGAAATCATTCGCTATCAGAGAAAAAACCGCAACATCACTGCTGGATTCTTTCCAGGTGCTTAAAGGAAAAATGCAGTTTTACCTGATGGTTGCGAACCCCGAAAATCCTGTTGAACCCAAAAGCAAGAACCAGATAGCAAATATTCTGCAGACTGTAACCGAGATCTCGCAGAAAAGAGGGCTCGATATCGTAAGTATTAAGACAGAGAGTCCTTCACCCCAGGAAGCTGCGTTAATTTCAAATTGTTATGCAGAAGCATACGCAGATTATTCTTTAAAATTCAACCGCGGACACTTAACACTGAATCGTGAATTCCTTGAAAAACAGGTTCAGGAAAAATATAACTCTTTATTGCAGACAGAAGATAAACTTACCAATTTCTTAAGAACAGAAAATGTAGTTGAGCTGAATGCCCAGGCAAACTCTATCATTAACCAGCTTTCCGGAATTGAAGGAAGTTATAACGGCGCATTGATAGATCTGCAATCAACAAGCAAGGCTTTAACGGATATTAAAACAGAACTTGATAAATTTGACCCCAGGTCAACCGATTATTACGAAAGTAAGATAACAGACCCATATGTATCAGAGCTGCAGACACAGATAGCAAAACTTGAAATTACCCGTGATCTTGCTAAAACAGGCAACGAAGAGTACCTGAAAAACAACAAATCGCTGATTGAAACCAACAACAAGATCGCTGAGCTTAAGAAGAGCCTTGATGAAAAGCTCAATGTTCTGATGGATGGAGCAAAATCAAACACACCCGAAGAACTGAGAAGTTTATCAAATAAGTACTTTGAGACTAAAGTACTTAACAACCAGAACAAGATCAAAGAGGGCCTCTTAAAAGGATACTTAAACAAATACCAGGAAAAGTTCAACAAACTGCCTGCGCAGAGTATTGAATACGCGAATTTAGAGCGTGAAAGAATGGCGAACGAAAAAGTTTATTTAATGCTTCTGGAAAAATACCAGGAAGCGCTGATAAACGAAGAATCACAGCCAAACAATGTTAAGATCATAGATTACGGAAAGGTACCCAAAGCACCCAGCAAACCTAACAGGTTCCTCATTATTACAATTGGTCTGTTGATTGGCTTGGGTCTTGGTTATGGATTCGCACTACTGAGAAATATACTTGATGTATCAGTTAAGTCACCGGAAGATCTCGAAAATATCGGCATATCGCTTATCGGCTGGGTACCAACTTTTATGCGTGAGCCTAAGGCAGGAAGACACACTCACACGGAACAGGAACTTGTATTGGCGTATAATTCCGATTCAGTACCTGCCGAAGCATTCCGTACATTAAGGACAAGGTTACAGTTCTCTAAACTGGAACCTGAACCAATTAAAACTATACTGATAACAAGTTCTATTCCTAGAGAAGGAAAGACCATCATATCTTCCAATCTTGCAGCAAGTTTTGCGCTTTCATCCAGAGTATTGCTTCTAGATTGCGACTTCAGGAAACCCAGGATGCATAATATCTTTAACATGAAGCGTTACCCTGGCCTGTGCGACTACCTATTCGGCACTGTACCTATTGAAGAAGCTGTCAGGGAAACATCATTCCCTAACCTGCATATTATGACATGCGGAACTATACCTACAAATCCCGCGGAGCTTATTGCTTCAAAACATATGCAAACCTTCCTGAACATGATGAAGCCCAAGTACGATTATATTCTGATCGATTCACCTCCGCTGGCAACAGTTACTGACGCGGAATTACTTTCTTCGTATGTTGACGGGACAGTAGTAGTGAGTTTGGCAAGTAAAACAAGGCTTGATCTGCTTGTAAATACAATTGATACACTAAACAAGATAAACGATACTTTCATTGGAGTAATTCTTAATAACTTTGACTACCAGGCAACATACGGAAGTTACTATAAGTATTATTATTACTACTATGGCTCTGAAAAAGGTAAAGAATCTGCATCCGGCACAAATGGTAAATCAACCAACGGAGTCGGTCAGAACGGAAGCCAGAAAGAAAAGATAATTAAACCTAATTAAAATTGCAGCTAAGGATATTCTTCAAGACTTTTCCTGAAACTTCAAAGTGTCCTTCCTGCGGTAAAATAGGAACTATACGAAGAAGCAGGACAAAAAATTTCTTCGAAACTTCGGTAAAACTCTCAAGGGTTGCTAACCTGTATAAATGCAGGGAGTGCGGATGGAGAGGGATGCTTAAAAAATATACTGTCAATAAATATTCATTCATTACTTTAATATTTTATATTGTACTGGTAGTATCTGTTGCATATGTGATCAGACAGGTGCTCATGAATAATTTCGGTACATAAAGAAACCAGGCTCGCCTTTTTAATCTAAACCTATGGACTACAACAGTATCAATTTCCATGAGTTCGTTTCAGCAAAACTTGCAGAAAACGGGTTCAGGATAGCTCACATAACCAAAGAGCTTATGGATGAACGCTCAGATGATTTTATGAATTTTGTGAACGGAATAAGACGCGAATACAGCCAGGCATATGGCTGGAGTGAAGAATCAAAAGAGTATTTCCTGAATCCCCTTAAGGATAAATTCAAATTCAGCTTTACAATACTTAATGAAAAAGATGAAATTTGCTTCGTGAATTTCTCGTCAGTATATGACAAGATCATTCATAACCATTGTACATACGCAAGGAAAGACACCCGCAGCTTTAATTTCGCTAAACTTCATATTATCAAGTTATGCCAGGCTGGTATTGAAGCCGGGTTCACTCACCAGGAAGGTTTCTGGCCGAAAACAAATAACGGCTCAATTATACTTTTTATGCGAATGGGCTGGCAAATTGACAGCATCAGGAACAATAAAGAACTTTTTATGATAGCTGACCTGAATAAGGTAAGAAATCAGACATATGATCTAGTAATTGCAGGTAAATAAAAAAATGACAACTAAAAATGTTTTATTGACGGGTGCTTCAGGCGGATTGGGCAAATATATAACTGCCGGTTTAGCTGAAGCAGGGTATAACCTTGCATTGCAGTATAATTCAAATACAGAAAGCATCACCGAGAACATTAAAGGCATTAGTAACCTTAAAGTAAAAGTTAAAGCTTACAAAGCAGATATTACAAAAGAAGAAGAAGTTGCAGAACTTGTACATAACGCTAAAGAAGATTTTGGGACAATTGATCTGCTAATAAATAACGCAGGAATTTCAATTAATGCCATGAGCTGGAAGCTATCAGCAGAAGACTGGAATAAAGTTATTAGTGTAAATCTGACCGGACCTTTTTTATGCACCAAGCACGTGCTGCCGGTAATGAAAGAATCCAAATTCGGCAGGATCATCTATATTTCTTCGGTTGTACCCCAGATAGGGGTACCCGGAACGGCAGCATACTCAGCTTCAAAAGCCGGCTTGGGCGGTTTGTGCAAAACGGTATCCAAAGAAGTTATTAAAAATAACATCACTGCTAACATGATCTCCCTGGGTTATTTTGATGCAGGTTTACTGTACCAGATACCTGAAGAAATTAGAGGGCAGATTAAGGAATCAATACCGGTAAAACAGTTTGGCAACCCCCTGGAAATAGTTGAATGCATAAAGTATATCAGCAACGAAGAATCAAAATACCTGACCGGGCAGACCATTAATCTTAACGGAGGCTTATTCTAACCGGATGTGCGGGATAAACGGACTGATAACCGCGGATAGTGATTTAAAAAGGAAGATCAAAGAAGCCAACGACCTGATCAAACACAGGGGTCCGGATGACGAAGGCTATGTGTTCATAAATACAGGATCCTCAGAAGTCCGGCAATTTTCAGGCAATGATTCACCTGAAGAAATAAAATACAAATACCCTTTACTCACATTTGACAATAAAAACGGCGAAGAAGTTATCCTTGCTCACAGAAGGCTTTCTATAATAGATCTGAGTGCAAACGGCCACTGCCCTATGTGCGATAGTGACGGGAATATATGGCTGACATATAACGGAGAGATATACAACTATATTGAACTCAGGGAAGAACTGAAAAGTGCCGGTTATAAATTCAGGACAACATCTGATACTGAAGTTATAATTAATTCTTACCTTCATTGGGGCACTGAGTGCCTGAATAAATTCAACGGTATGTGGGCATTTGCTATTTGGGATACCCGCAAAAAAAGGCTTATACTTGCTAGAGACCGGTTTGGAGTTAAACCCCTATATTATACAAAAGAACAAAACTACTTCGCATTTTCTTCCGAGCTTAAACCCCTTGCAGCATATAAAAACTTTGAAATTGATATCAACAGAAAAAAAATACCCTTTTACTTAATTTACGGCAACAGGCTTAACAGCAATGATACTTACCTGAACGGAATAAATACGCTCCCGGCCTCGCATTACCTGGTATTTGAAAATGGACGGACTGAGCTTGTTCAGTATTATGATATCGCAGATACAGGGAAAACAAATCTGAACGAAACTGAGCTTACGGGTTCAATTGTCGCACTGCTCGAGGACTCGATCAAACTGCGCTTCAGGAGTGATGTGCCCGTTGGAACATGCCTTAGCGGCGGATTCGATTCATCAAGCATAGTATCCCTTGCATCCGATGCAGGTGAAAACAACATCGAAACTTTTTCAGCAGTTTGGAATGAAAAGGATTGTGATGAATCTTATTACATAGATATAGTAAATGAACGTTTCAAGTGTTCGGCTAACAAGGTAATTCCGCAGGAATCAGAATTTGCCGAAGTTTTTCAGAAACTATGTTATTACCAGGAAATTCCCACCGAGGGACCCGGTTTATATCCGCAGTGGTATGTAATGCAAAAAGCAAAAGAGAAGGTGAAAGTATTACTTGATGGACAGGGCGGCGATGAGGTTTTTGGAGGGTACTTCCAGATGGGGGCATATTTAAGAGGAGTATTAAGGGATAAGAACCTGTTTAAGATTGCTGCAGAATCAGCTAACTTCATGAAGTTTTTCAATAAGAACGGTATGCATTCTTTCACCAGCTGGCTCTTCCCAAGGCAGTACGGCTATATGACAAGATCAAAGCTTTCAGCCCGGTTCAGTATTATCAATAGTTCTCTGTTAAATGAAATTGAAAGAGACGCGCTTTACTTTGATGTTGAGCCCACTAAAAAGTTCGGGAGTTACCTTGGCAGCCTTTCTTATCACTTTATCAGAAATATGACAATACCTGCACTGCTTCACTACGAGGACCGTTCATCAATGGCTCACTCAATTGAAAGCCGTGTACCTTTCCTTGACTACAGGCTGGTAGAACTTGGAATTAACTTAAGCTCAAAATACCTTTCATACAAAGGCGTATCAAGGCCGTTATACAGAAAAGCATTGAGACCATTTTTACCTGAAGAGGTTGTAAACAGAAAAGATAAACTTGGATTCCCGGTGCCTTTTGCGGAATGGACACATGGTTCACTGAAGAATATGATCAATGATGAACTCTTAAGCAGCAATACTCCTCTATTTGACTACGTAGACAAGCAAAGCCTGGTAAACAATCTTGATGCTCACTTCAGCAAAACAAGAGATTACAGCTGGGAAATTTGGCGCCTCTTAAGCCTGAATAACTTCCTGAGACTATTTAATAGCAAGAGCCCGGGCGCCAACAAAGTAAACTATTAAAGACAACAAAATAAGTATTAATTTTCCGATATTTACATTAATTTAGCTGAAACAGTTATTTATAATTGATAAAATTCATATTAGAATCATATTCCTTCAGAAGAATATTAATACTTTCAATAATATTCATTATTCTTCTGTTTGTATTAAGCCGTTTGTTTGATAGTGCCTGGGGAAGCAGTTCCTATATACCGATAGTTAATCTTGAAGACGTATATTCCAGCCCGGTTGAATATGACAATATTAACAGGATTAAATTGAAATTCACAGGCAAGGATCTTGTAGCCATTGAAGGCAACAAGAAATTCAGGCTAAAAGGTCACAGCACCGGATATGAATATTACGATACAGTATCTATCGATTTTCCTGATTCTTCGTATGAAAAAACCAACAAGATCTTTTTCAGCTTCGAAGACTCCATGAATATGGATTCTGTTTACTTTGTGGTATCAAAGTCTCAGGAACAGAAGATATATTACAACCAGGTTTTTTATAGCTCAGTAAAAATAAAGGAGCTGAACAGTTTCACGGAAAATCCTTCGGAATTCCGGATTGACAATTCAAAACTTGTGAATAATGATCTGCTGAAAAGCAACGATACACTGATCGTACAGGTACTGCAGGATTTCAATTCCAATATAGATAATTTGGGTATAGCTGAGTGCGGTACAAATTGTGTAATATTCAAGAAGATCTGTGATAAATACGGTGTACCCTGCAGGCTTGTTAATTTACAGGGCGGTGATAATGACAAGGTGGGTTACTCTGATAATATAGGTTACCCGCTGCACGTAGTTTGCGAAGTGTTTTCAAGCAGGCATCAAAAATGGTATGTTATTGACCCAACTTATGGTTTCCGGTTCAAACTGGCAGCATTTAATGATTATCTCAACGCAGTTGAAATATCCAACAAACATACTTTCAGAAGAGAAGACGAAATAATGCAGGATAGCATCCTGCTGACGAAACGCTCTTTGGTTGGTAAAGATTATTTCAAGTATTACGAAAATGTTGTATTTTCCATTCCCGAATGGAAAAACCGGGTTTTAAAGAAACTGGTTTCAGTTTTCTACGGTAATTTTAATTATTATTTGTATTTGTTTTCAAACAACTTCCCGATAGTTAAGAACGGCTTTTATTACGTGGGAATTAAAACCTTTTTGTATTTCTTCATGCTGATAATTTACATAAACGGCATTTTATTTTTGATGATGAGAAGATTGTTCCTCGTAAAGAAACCAAAGAATTGAAAAAGAATACTCTAAAAATATGATAGACAGTATAATTTCAACAAACAAGAAGAGCAAAAAGAAGAATGTCGTGGTGTTTGGCGCGCATCCGGATGATTTTGAAGTAGGCTGTTCAGGAACGATCCTGAAATATCTGGATACCATAAACCTGAAGATCTATGTTATGTCAGATAGGTACGAAGACGGCAAACTCCGTAACCTGAAGGAGAAAGACAAATCTTTTAAAATACTTGGGCTGGATAAAATTCCCTGCACTGTCTATGACATACCTACTAGAATATTTCACGATTATCGTTCTAAAATAAGGAACATATTATACGATATTGCGACTAAGACAGATGTGGATGTAGTATTCACACCCCCAATTCATGATATTCACCAGGATCATATAGTTTTGGCTGATGAAGTTATAAGGCTGTTCAGGGAAAAATCAATTTTCGGATACGAGGTAATTAGGAGCGGTTACGATTTTATGCCAAATATGCATGTTAAGCTGCCTCTTGAACTTGTAAATCTGAAAATTAAGGCATCTCAGTCATATAAATCTCAGTGGTCTACAACAAAAAGCGGGGGCTACTATTTTTCCAAAGAAGTAATGAAGGGGCTGATGAGAGCAAGAGGTGCACAGTTCGGCGTAGAATATGCCGAAGCATTTGAAGTGTACCATCTCAAACTATGAAGCAGAAAATCATTGTATTATGCTTTAATTACGAACCAAGCCAGTTTCCGGTTAAACCCGATGCTGAAAACCGTTTTTTCACTTACGGTTTTGGCAGTACATTTGGCAGGCTTTTTAATAATCATCTGAAAAATTATGAAATTGAAGTTTGGAGAATTGATGGTTATTGTGAAGGCAGCTATTATGAAAAACATTTTGACGGAATGTACTTCAGGGTCTTCGGTGCTTTTCATTTCAGTAAGCTTGGTTACTTTTCTGCCCGGTATATTAGTGAGCTGAAAAAAGCCAGGAAGAACCCGGATACAATATTTTTTATTGTTCATACACATAACTGGCAAACATACCAGGCAGCATACTTTCTGAGAGGAGCAAAGATAGTCACTACGCATCATGGCGACTGGTCACCGTATTTCTTATCTGAAGAGTCTAAAGGCCTGAGAAAACTGAAAGCATTCATAGGCAAATTTGCTGAAAAAAGGGTATTCAAATATATCAGTTACTTTCTGATTTGCGATATAAACCAGGTTAAGTACATTAAAATGGCAAACCCTGAAATGAAACACGAGATCTTTTCAACAGGACTGGATGTTAACAGATTCAGGAATATTCCGAGATCCGAAGCAAGGAATGACTTAAAGCTCGAAGAATCAAAAAAATATATATTATACGTAGGTAAGTTATATAAATATAAACAAGTTGATAAATTAATTGAGATATGGCTTAGGATCAGGAAACATTTGCCTGAAACAGAATTGTTAATAGTAGGTAATGAAGAAAAGGGCAAATGGGGTGAAGAATTTTATGACTTTGCTGAAAAAAGCGGTGCCCGAATAATAGGGAGAGTGCTGAATATTGATCTTTTTAAATACTATTGCGCTGCTGATGTATACGTTCTGCTGAATTTGAGAAAGGATTATTTTGGAGGAACAGGTATTGCACCTCTTGAAAGTCTGGCTTGCAATACACCGGTTGTAACAAACTCTCTGAAGAATTACCTTGGCAATAACGCTGATGAGCTTGGAGAGGTTCCTGAAAACGAAACGGAATATGAAGAAGCTATTTTGAGAGTGCTTGATAATCCCGGTAAATACAAAAACATGAGGGAAAGCGTTATAAAATATTATTCACTCGAAGCAGTATCAGCAAGAATGGAAAAAGTTTTCAAATCTTTGTAAATAAATAATATTTAAAGTATAACTAAATTTTTTTAATATAATGAAAAAAATTCTCGCTATCGGACCGCATCCTGATGATATTGAGCTTGGCTGTTTTGGTACTATGGCAAAGTACAAGAAAAAAGGAGATGAGGTCAATTTCCTTGTCCTGACAAAAGGCGAAGGCGGAACAGAAAATACCAATCGTGTTGAAGAAGCTGTAGAATCTGCTTCATTGATAGGCGCAAATCTTTATATAGAAGATCTCCCGGACAGGTTCATAAGCGAAGGACCTGAAACAATTACAATCATTGAAAAATACCTGAAGCAGCTTGAGCCTGATGCGGTTTTCATACCCACAGAATCTGATACACACCAGGATCACCGCGCAACTTACAACGCCTGTATGGTAGCCTGCAGGACGATCAAAGAAGTATATGCCTACGAAACTCCCAGTACTTCCAGGAAATTCTCTCCGAACTACTTTGTGGATATTTCTGATTATATAGGATTGAAGGTTAAGGCTGTGAAGATCCATTCCTCCCAGGGCGGTAAAGGCTACATGGCTGATAGAGCGGTTGAAGGTCTTGCTGAGTACAGGGCATTTGATATCCTGTTAAATGACAGGTATGTTGAAGGTTTTGATGTAATAAAGGTAATTGAATAAGCTAAAAATATGATCTGTACTATACATCAGCCAAATTACCTGCCTTATCTTGGATTTTTTGAAAAGGCATTCAACTCGGATATATTTGTCCTCTACGATACTACACAGTTCAAAAAAAACGACTGGCAGAACAGGAATAAACTTTGCTGTGCAAACGGCTGGCAATGGATATCTATGCCAATACTCCATGATTTCGGTCAAAAGATACTTGAAGTTAAGATCAAAGATCCCGAAAAGAACCTTGTAAAGAACTGGCGATCTATTAAGGTCACATATGGCAGAGCTCCTTTTTTTAAAGAATATGCCCCCGTTTATGAAGAAATATATCTTTCAAAAAAAGAATATGTAGCTGACCTGAATATCAGTATTATTAAAGCAGCTGCAGGGCATCTTGGACTGAAAACCAAATTCATTAAAAGCAGCGAATTGCCCGAAATTAATTCAACCAGTACGCAGGCATTAATAGATATTACAAAACATGTCAATGCCGATACTTACATATCAGGTGCGGAAGGAATCAATTACCTGGATATGGATCTGTGGAACAGCACCGGGCTGAAGATCATCTTTCAGAAATACACACACCCGGTATATACTCAGTTCAATTCAGCTGAATTTCAGCCGTATATGAATATTCTTGATCTCCTGTTCAACTGCGGACCCGGCAGTTTGGATGTACTCTTGGGAAAGAATAAGGGATCAGACTAAAGCTCAGCAATGAGCAGGTTATCAGTAGTGCTTACGGTGTAGCCAAGTGACCTGAATTTTTTAACAAGGTCCTCTTTACTGTACTTATCAGAATTATGAACTTCAATTATGTACTTCTTTACTGCCTTTATTGCCTCATCAGATGAATTGAGAAGCATTGGGTACTCACTGCCCTCACAATCGATCTTCGCATAATCAAATTTTCCGGCACCGGTTAATTCACGCAGTTTTTCAAACTTAACGCAGTTCACTTCTGTTACTTTGGATTGTGATTCATCAAATTCTCCGTCAATAAGAGTATTGCACCCGGTCCATTCAAAGGAGTAAAACTTGGATTTGCCGTCAAAATCGCTCACCGCCAGATTAAAGGGAGTTACATTTTTTACCTTATTGCCTGAAAAGTGTTCATTCAAACGTACAAATGTATCCGGGAAGGGCTCAAAAGAAAATATATTTGCATTGGGAAATTTTTTTGAAATGTAGAGCGAAAAATATCCTACATTTGCGCCGATATCTATAATATTGATCTTTTCATCAGTATTCCCGCCAAATTTGTAGTCCTCATCAATGAATACTTCAAATAGAGTTGTAAGATCACCCTGGTTTTTATTCACATTCAGCTCAAGCCCGTTTTTTAAGCCTAGCCTGTGCATTTGTTTATCATCCTTAGTAAAATACTTAAGCTTGTAAAACGTAACCAAAGATGAAAACTTCAGCCTTGATGCCATCTTGAAAAAATTTGTGATCTTGCCTGCCATTTATATCAGTAGTATTAATATATATTTAAGTCCACAAAATTAACCAAAGTATAAATTGAATACAATGTATAAGAATTTTTCATCAGGATTTAAGCCCGGGGAGTATACTATTTTAAGAGAAACATTTTTAATTTTATTTCAGTTATATTTGAGTTTATTAACATAAAATCATATTAATGCTGGCATTTACATGCGATATTGACTGGGCACCTGAAGAGGTTATAGCTGATACACTGAACATTTTTGAGACGTTCGGGGTAAAATGCACTATGTTTTCAACCCATCATTCGCTTGAACTTACCAAGGCAAGCAGGCAGCTTTTTGAAATTGGTATTCATCCAAATTTCCACCCGCTCTTAAGAGGGGGAAGCAATATTTCATACGATGACATACTTGATGAAATACTTGATATTCACCCGGAATCTGTTGGGGTAAGAACACATACTATGATGCAGAGCATTCCGCTGCTGCAGAAATTTGCGGATAAAAAAATGCTGTATGAAGCAAATACATTCATGCCATACCAATACGGGTTAAAGGCATTTAAACTGTGGAACAACCTGGTACGTATACCTTTTAACTGGGAAGATGATGTACACTGGGCTTATGGCTATAGTTTTGAAGATGCCGGAATGGAGATAGATACCGATGAACTTGTGATATTTGACTTTCACCCCATACATATTTACCTGAATACAGAAAACAAATACAGGTATAATGAAGCGAAAAATTATCTTAACGACCCGAAAAAACTGCTTGATTACAGGAACAGCGAAGTTCCCGGAACACGTGACCTGCTTATGAACCTGCTTAAGAGATGCAAAGAAAAAGA
>CAZQYL010000029.1:0-3339 GCA_964597425.1 uncultured Ignavibacteriales bacterium
TATAGCGTTTTGGATTGTAAGTCATTAAAAATACGGGAGATGAGTCAAACCCATCCACAAGTAAACCGCATTCATCGTTAGTAGAAGGATTTACAGGTCCCAATATGTTTGTTAAGCCTTTGCTTTTAACCCATTCACAGGCTGTATCAAACAGCAGGTCAGAAACATCTTCGTCATCGATACATTCGAAGAACCCGAAGAATCCTGCATTATCTTTATGAAAATCGGTGTGATTATCATTCTTGATAGCTGCGATCCTGCCGGCTAACTTGCCATCTTTTTCAGCAAGGAAAAGCTGTACTTCTGCATGTTTAAAGAACGGATTCTTATTTGGGTCCAGATTTTTTCTAACATCAAATATCAAAGGCGGAACCCAGTACGGATCTCCTTTGTATATCTCCCATGGGAACCTGATGAACTCCATCCTGTCTTTTTCATTTTCAACCTTGCGTATCTTGATCACTGTTTCAATTTCCCTTACAGCTTCTTCGGTTCCTTCGGGAGAAATATTACTGTCCCAAATCAAATTTTTGTGTCCCTAAATATACCTGTTTTTGTTAAAAGATACAATCAAAAACGGGGTGGTGTACCCCTGAAACAAACCGCTGGTCAAATGTATTAAATATCATATGCGCATGTTGATCATTACGCAGATGGTCACTTAACTGATAATAAAATATATTGCTTATCAATATGTAATAAAGTGTCACTTGAAACAACTGATTTGATTATTTTGCAAAGTTTTCGGTTTTTGCGCATAAATGAACTGAAATTCATCTAATTTTTGATTAATTTACCAAAACATCATATTTCTATTGAAAAGAATATCAATCTATTTACTGGCTGCGTTGTTTGTGATAGCTTTCTCTTACAGGGATGTCTATTCACAAGACGTATGGTGGAAGGATAAGAAGTATAAAACTGAAGAAAAGCAGAAGAAGTTTGATAACTGCAAGCATGTGTTCCTGAGTATAGCTGATGGCCTGATGTATTCAAATGTTACATACATAAGCCCGTTCTTTCAGAATGAGATATATCTCAGTCTCCAGAACAGTGAGAAGGGCTATTACAACCGCGAGCAGTCGGGTTATATCATAGAAAATTTCCTGCAGACTTTCCCGGTATCCTCATTCAAATGGAAAAACTCCAGCCGTTCTGAACGATATGCATTCGCCCTCGGAAAATACAAGTATAAAAAAGGAGGATTCATTAGTACCTTTACCATTTCTGTATCATTAAAGTACTTAAATGATCTTTGGCTCATTGACCAGGTAATTGTAAATTAAGGCTTTCGGGCTATTATATGTTTCAATTCGAAAAGAAAGACATTTTCCGTTTTAAAGTCCTCGGGATATTATCCCTTATCCTGTTATTTGTAATTTTGTTCGTATTCGGTGTCAGGTACTACTTTTCCCGTTCAATAATCAATAACTGGGAAAGCATTTCATCTGAAAAGAAACTCGAAATACAGGCGGATTGCCTTAATATATTCTATAACAATCAGAACCAGGCTGCACAGTTTTCATACCAGCTCCTCAAAAACAAACGGCTTGTATCTGCAGTATCCGGCCTGAATACAAGGAAAGCATATGATGCGCTTTACGAAACTGAAAACCCCGGCGAATATAATATTGAGATTTACAATTCAAGGCTTGAGCTGTTTATGTATTCAGGCAGGCAAAGCTTCCCTGATGTCCTTGAACTGAAGAAAGCCCTTTCAGGCGAGAGATACTCCATAGTTAAAGAAACCGGCATCTATACTTACATCATAATTCTTGATCCTGTTAAGAACGATAACGGAGGTATTGATGGAGTACTTGTCGTCTCAAAGATAATTGATGTGAATTCAGGACTGCAGTCTTCCTTTTTCAGCAGTACGGTGATCAGGAAAGAGATCTACGATAAATTTCACCTCGATATACAGCTGGAGTTCAATTCGCCTGCCAATACATCCCCAAGTCCTGATACTTCTTCAGGAAGCGTTACACAGCTGAACCTTAAGGGAATAAATGGCAGCCTTATAGGGAAGATGTTCATTCCTGATCTTGACCAGTCATCTTATATTCTCAGTATTCTTGGGAAGTTTGGTAATGTTATAGGTTTTATAGCCTTCATACTAAACGCTGTGCTTATATACTGGCTTCTGCTTGCGGTAAGGAAAGCTGACTCATACTTTTTAAGGATCTCACTGCTTGCCGCAGTTCTGATACTATCCAGGTACCTGTGGCTCTACATCGATTTCCCGGGAGAATTTTTTGGACTTTTCGGCTCTGATCTCTTTTCTCCTGTTCATTACGCCTCCGGGATAGGATTCGGAATGGCGAAGTCTCTTGGGGAGCTTTCAGTTACATCAATGATATTTACTTTCATTTCCGTTTATATCCTTATAAACGTGATAAAACTTTATAAGTCAGAGCAAAAGAGCCTTAAATGGTATAACGCAATGCTTATCTCTGTTTCAGCAATGGTGATATCGCTGGTAGTATTGAACTATTACGGGCTGGTGATCCAAAGCCTGATCTTTGATTCATCTGTAAAATTCATTGATAAATCGGACCTGTTTTCATTTAATCAGCCGGAATTGATAGTGATAAGCATAATTATTCTTTTCCTTTCAATTTCTCTTGTCATGATCTTCCTTGCAGCCGCGTTGGTAACCGCAAAGTATACAGCCCAGTACATATCATTTAACAGATTCCTGAGAAAGAACACAGTACTTGTCTTTTTCGCTGTTTCAGTTATCCTAAACCTGCTCATATCCCTTTTCCCCGAGCAGTTTGTGGATATATCGCTTAAGCTTAATCTCAGGCTTATAATTCTTGCTTTGACCGCCATATTCAGTGTATATATTCAAAGACAGCTTTCATTTACCAGGGAATATAAATTCATTAACATCATAAATCTATCCCTGATCCTGCTTGTATGCGCAGTGTTCATTCCTGCAGTTTTGCTGAACAAGATCACTTCACTTGAAAACCGTTACCTTGAAAAAGCAGCCAAGGATGTTTCGCAGCAATCAAGCGATAAGATAGTATTTCTGCTTTCGGCAACTGTGGATGATATAAGTGAAGATCAATCCATTGAGTCAGGAATAAAAGATAAGAATAAAGCAGGTAAACTGGCATTCAACATATGGTCAAAAAGCAAATTTTTTGAAGAGGACCTTAATTCCGCAGTGTTCGTGCTGGATACAGCAAAAAGAGTAATCAGCGATTTTAATATCAACCCGGGAGAACTGATATCTGACAGTGTTCTGAACTTCACCCTGAATTCATACAAGAAAAGGAAGGATAATACCGGTGTTTCTGATGAAATGGAAGCTGAAACCGAAGAAGAACC
>CAZQYL010000029.1:3439-15347 GCA_964597425.1 uncultured Ignavibacteriales bacterium
AGGGATAATATACTAAATAAGCTTACATCTACCCCGGTGATATCGGAGTTCTCTGAATCAGAAATTGTTGGTTCATCCAATAAGGATATTTCAAAGTCACTGCTCAAATCGCTTGATGCATTTAGAGAGAGCGTAAAGGATAAAGTTGATAAATCCGCCCTGCGGTACGATGAGTTTGAAAATGAGATATATAAATCATTTTATGTGCTTACAGAAAGTAAAAACACAGGCAGTATAAGCAGCCCTAAGATATATGTTGTAAGCGTTAAGGTAAATGATTTCAGCCTGAGTACATTTTTCTTCTTCAGGTATCTTCTGTTTCTTGTTTTGATATACCTGATATTCCTCTTCATTTATATTGTTTATAAAGGGTTCTCATATCTTCTTGATACAGAGTCCGTGAGATTCATTAAATTCGGTTTCAGAGAAAAGCTGTTTGCCTCTTTTATGCTTGCATCTGTTATACCTATAGTAATCCTTGCTATATACACGCGCGCTTTTGTAAATGATAAGAACGAGGATTTTTACAAAAACCAGCTTATCAGCGACCTTAGAATAGTGGACCAGTATGTAAGGAGCAGAACCGGGTTTGAATCACCGAAAACAGATAAAAGGTCACAACGGGAAAACATGACGGGATTTTCAAATCTCTTTGATAAAGGATTTTCTGAAACTGATAAGAATTTTAATTTCTATGTAAGGAATAAACTTGCGGCTACAACAAGCGAACAGCTTTATAAATCAGACCTGCTTGATACAAGGCTTAGCGGAAATGCTTATTATAATCTTGCCCTGTTGAAGAAAGATTATTTCTCTGAGAACCAGCAAATTGGTGATTTCACGTTTATTGTAGGATATAAACCTATCTATGATAATTTTAACAATCTGACGGGAATTATTTCAACCCAAACGGTATTTAAGCAGAGCGAAATCAACCAGGAGCTAACCGAGAGCCTGGTATATATACTTGGACCGTATTTTGCCGCAGTAATACTGCTTATATTCATTGTAAACTTCCTCTCGTACAGGATATCTAATCCTATTTTGAGACTGCAGAAAGCTACTGAACAGCTATCCCAGGGAAATATTGACGTACAGGTTAGATCCAACAGCAAAGATGAAATAGGGGAGCTGGTAAATTCCTTTAACAAAATGATAAAAGAGCTTAAACGATCCAGGGCAGAGCTTAAAAAAGCCGAGCGCGAGGGCGCATGGCGTGATATAGCCCGCCAGGTTGCCCATGAGATCAAGAATCCTTTGACCCCGATGAAACTTGCGATGCAGCATTTGTATCACGCATATACACATGGTTCAAATGATTTCCAGTCTATAATACAGACAACCAACAAACTTATTATTGACCAGGTTGAAACGCTGAACAGGATAGCAACTGAATTCTCCAATTTCGCGAAGCTGCCAAGCAGGAATTATGAACTGCTGAACATGAATGAAATACTTGAAGATGTTGTGAGATTGATGGATACCAAAGGGAAGATCAATCTTAAACTTGATCCTGCGATAAACAGGGAAATGGTTATGGGAGATAAAGACGAAGTGAAAAGAGCATTGATAAATATCGTAAAGAACTCGATGCAGGCAATAGAAGAAATTGAAGATACTAAAATTACAGGCAAAGTTAACGTTGAAAGCGTTCGGAAAAACGGCTTCTATTCAGTTAAGATAAAAGATAATGGTGTTGGAATGGATGATGACACTCAGCAGAAACTTTTTGAACCCTATTTTTCCACCAAATCAAGCGGTATGGGGCTGGGACTGGTAATTACCAAGAAGATACTTGATGATATGAAGGCAGTTATTAAGGTACAAAGCAGCCGCTCTGCAGGAACTGAAGTAGAGATCAATTTCAGGATCTCTTCAGAAAGTTATACCTGAAGCTAATGTATGCGTTTAGAAGTTAGGTTTTGAACAAAAAGAAAAGGCACCATCAGGCGCCTTTTTTCGATCTAAAATTCTCATCCGGTAATTTACCTTTTAAAGTACCAGTAATTATCATCTTCAAAGAAAAACTCCATGCCATAATGCTTTCTTATCAGAACCTTGAACACTATGAACTTACCCGGAGCTTTTGTGATCTTGGGATGTCTTCCGAAATCACTGCATGTACTTAGCTCAAATAAGGTAGTTCTTGCTATCTTACTCGGCTTATACTCACCAACATAAATGGTTTTTCTTTCCAGCATTAATTCAATTTTAATTATTTAAATATATATATACTAATACATAATGACAAGGAAAAATTACGTAATATAACGGTTGTACGTGATATCAAGTTGCGAAAATAGTTATTTTTAACTTAACTTCATTAAAATAAAATATATCAGTTTGACCGTTAAAGCGGCATTGATGTTGATAAAATTAGATACAAATTTCAGTACCCATTCTTAAATTGAAATTGCCATTATAAATGCGTATTTTTAAGGAATTATGCAAAAATTATCCGGTTTTGTTCCGATTATCGGCGCACCAAATGCAGGCAAATCTACTTTGCTGAATGCAATTTTAGGGCAGAACATTTCTATTGTTACTGCTAAGCCGCAAACAACGCGCAACAGGATAACCGGTATCTATACAAAAGATAATGTGCAGATAGTTTTTGTTGATACACCCGGCATACTTGACCCTAAATACAAACTGCAGCAGTTCATGAGCAGGGAAATTGAATCAAGTCTAATTGAGTCAGATGTTATTGTGCTTGTAATTGATATTAAAAAGTATGACCGTGAATCTTTTGCGAAATTATACGATAAATACAGCAGGGAATATAAAGAACATAAACTGTTCTGTGTACTGAATAAAATTGATCTTATCAGGAAAGAAGATATCCTTGCAGTAATAAAGGATATATCCGAGAATTTTAAGATAGATGAGATAATACCTGTTTCCGCAGTGAAGGGATTTAATGTGGATGAACTTATCAAAACGATCATAAAATATCTGCCTGAAAATGAGTTCTATTTCGAAAGCGATGTTTTAACTTCGCAGCCTGAAAAGTTTTTCGTTTCAGAGATAATCAGGCAGAATGTTCTGAGACAGTATAAAGATGAAATACCTTTTTCGGTTTACATAGATATTGAGGAATTTAAAGAACGCGAAAGCGGCAAAGATTTCATCAGGGCATCAGTCATAGTTGAGCGTGATACACAGAAAGCAATCATTATTGGTGAAGGCGGATTGAAGATAAAGAAGCTTGGAGAATATTCAAGGAAGTCTGTTGAGGAATTCCTTGGCAGGCAGGTTTATCTTGAGCTGTTTGTAAAAGTGCGTAAAGACTGGAAGAATGATGATGAATTCCTGAAGAAGAATTTTAACAAATTCGGTACATCGGTAACATAAACAGTAGAAAATATTTGGATACAACATTTAATAATTACCGCGAACTTATAGATAAGAGACTGTTCGATTTCCTGGAATCGGAAACAGAGCGCTCCAAATACTGCAAGGATAACCAGAAGTATCCCTATACGCTTTTTGACCCTCTTAATTACATAATGTCAGGCGGAGGTAAAAGAGTAAGGCCAATACTGGTTTTGCTTTCATGCGAAGCTTTTGGCGGTGATATTAATAACGCGCTTGATGCTGCCATTGCTGTTGAGATACTGCACAACTTTACCCTTGTTCATGATGACATAATGGATAATGCCAATACACGTCGCGGAAAACAAACCATTCACAAGAAATGGGATGTTAACTCCGCTATACTCGTTGGAGATGAGCTTATAGGTCTTTCTTACCGTTCCTTATTGCGCGCTAAGACAGGCAATATTACAGGAGTACTGCAGGCATTTACCGATGGTGTAATTGAGGTCTGTGAGGGGCAGGCGCTTGATAAAGAGTTTGAAATAAGCGCAGATGTTTCGATCGATGATTATAAGATAATGATAAGGAAGAAGACGGCTGAACTTCTCAGGACTTCATCAGTTATGGGAGCTATTATTGGCAATGCTGATAATACCGGGATTGAAGCCATCAGCAATTATTCCGAAAACATCGGGCTTGCATTCCAGATACAGGATGACCTGCTTGATGTAATTGCAGATGAAGGCGAGTTTGGCAAAAAAATTGGCGGCGATATACTTGAAAGGAAAAAAACCTTCCTTTACCTTAAGGCGCTTGAAATACTTGATGGTAAAAAACGCGATGATTTTATGTTTGTTTACAATTCCAATAATGGAAATGAAAAGAAGATCAAAGATATAGTTGAGCTTTACAATGATATTTGCGTGATCGGTTCAGCAAAAGATGAAATAGCATCATATACAGAAAAAGCTAACAAAAGTCTTGATTGCATTAAGAGCAGCAATGCAAGAGACCTGCTTGAGAGGTTTTCAGGGATGCTGCTGAACCGGAGCTATTGATGGTAGAAAAAACTGTAACAATTGTTAATAAAGCCGGTATGCATACAAGACCGGCATCAAACATAGTTAAGATAGCTTCAAAATACAGATCAGATTTTTTTATTATTAAGAACAATTACAGTATAAACGGCAAAAGTATAATCGGCGTAATGACCCTTGCCGCAGAACAGGGTTCAAAACTTACTTTGAGGTTTGAAGGTGAAGATGAACAAAAGGCCGCCGCCGAAGTTGTAAAATTTTTTGAAGATGGATTTGGAGAGCTTTAAATTAATATGAATAACAAGCCGGAAAAGATATTTAAGGGCATTGCCGCATCGAAAGGTATTTCGATCGGGAAACCTTTTGTCTACCGTGCTGAAGTTCCGAGCTACAAAGTTGATGTTTCTCCCGCCCAGATAATTTCGTCAGATGCTGAGATCTCAGACTACGAAAACGCAGTTTCGCAGTCTGTTAAAGAACTTAACAAGATATTCAGTCTTGCAAAAGAAAAGCTGGATGACAAAAATTTGCAGATATTCGAAGCGCAGCTGAGCTTCCTTTATGATAATTTCTTTCACGCAAAAGTTAAGGAACGCATTAAGTCAGAAAATAAACAGGCTTTTGCAGTTTTTAAAGAAGAGATACAGATCCTTGAAAACGCTATAGTCTCTTCAAGAGATGAATATATCCGTGACAGGGTTAATGATATTGAAGATATGAAGAACCGGGTACTGAGAAATCTTTTAAAGGGCAGGCTCGTTTCTAAAATAACCGAAAATTCAATTGTCATAGCACGAAATCTTTCACCTGCCGATACAATACTCTTTAGTAACAGGAACCTGCTTGGCATTGCAACAGACCTTGGCGGAATAAATTCCCACGTTGCTCTCATTTCACGCTCGTTAAGAATTCCTGCAGTTGTTGCAATGCAGGATATTTCAGTAAACATTACATCCGAAGATTCACTCATTATTGATGGTTATAAGGGGCTTGTAATCAGAAATCCCGCAGAGGAAACTATCCGTTCATACAAAGAGCAGATCGAAAAGAACAATGAGTTGGAGCGTAAACTTGAAGAGATAGAAAAACTCCCCACTGAAACCAAAGATGGCAAAGCTATCAGGCTTTCAACTAACCTGGAGTTCAACAATGAAGTTGATTATGTTGTGACTCACTTTGGCTGTGATGTAGGACTATACAGAACAGAACACCTGTTTATGGAGCAGGGCGATTTTCCATCAGAAGAGGAACAGTACAAACAATACAGATTCCTTGCAGAGCATATTTACCCCAAAACCGTAACTATAAGAACATTTGATATAGGCGGAGATAAAATTCTGCCTGAATCGCAGAAGGAACTTAACCCGTTCCTTGGATGGCGCGGAATAAGGATCTGCCTGGATAAGAAAGAAACTTTCCTTGCTCAGCTTAGAGCGATTTTACGGGCATCAACAGGCGGAAACCTGAAGATCATGCTTCCGATGATATCGGGAATAGAAGAAGTAAAGAAGACCTTCCAATATCTGGAAGAAGCTAAATCGCAGCTTCGAAGCGGCAATATCCGCTTTGATGAAAAGATTCAGGTCGGTATCATGATTGAAATACCCTCTGCTGTAATTCTTGCTGATGAACTTGGAAAGATGGTGGATTTTTTCAGCATTGGTACCAATGACCTTGTGCAATATTCGCTCGCTGTTGATAGAGATAGCAGCCTTGTTTGTGATATGTATGAGAAGTTTCACCCTGCAGCACTCAGGCTTATAGATATGACCGTAAAAAGCGCCGCAAGAAATAATATACCTGTAAGCGTTTGCGGTGAAATGGCCTCTGATCCGTATGCCAGTCTGCTGCTGATAGGTATGGGAGTAACTGAACTAAGTGTTGTATCCACACAATACCTGCAGATTAAACGTTTGATAAGACTTGTTAACCATGAAAAGTCAAGGATGGTAGCCGCTAAAGTATTGACCATGAGCACAATTGAAGAAGTAAAAACATACATTGAAGATTGCTTTAATAAAAATATCGGTGAACAGCTTGAAACTGTAAACTGAAGTTCACTTACTGAGAAAAACGTAATATGATAACAAGATCAGAAATAGATATACACGACAGCGCAAAGATGTTTGATGTAATTGCGGATTTACCCGGTCAGCTTAAACAAGCTTACGAAATTGGAGCAGATATTAAGATCGATCTTGAAACTTCCGGAATACGGAACATAATTATTACAGGTCTTGGTGGTTCTGCAATTGGAGGTGACCTTCTGAGAAGTTACCTTCAGTATGAGATCAAACTGCCTGTGCAGGTGAACAGGAATTATTACATACCCGCTTACGCAGATGAACATACCCTCGTTGTATGTTCGAGTTATTCCGGTGATACGGAAGAGACCATATCAGCATATAATGATGCCAAAAGCAAAGGCTGCAAGATCGCCTGCATTTCTGCAGGGGGTAAAATGACCATCATGGCTGAAAATGACGGCAACTATGTAGTAAAAGTTCCGCGCGGCTATCAACCAAGATGCGCCCTGGCATTTTCATTTATTACAATGCTCATGTTGTTTGTTAAGCTGAAACTTGTATCCGAGCGTGAACATGATATCACAAGACTAATTGACCTGATGAAGGAAAGGTCAATGGTATATTCCGCATTTGATAGCGGCACAAACTCTGCTGTTAATATTGCCGAGCACCTGCATGGCAAAATACCCATAATATATTCATCAAACGACCTGCTTGATATTGTAAATCTCCGCTGGCGGGGACAATTTGCCGAAAATTCAAAGACTTTGGCGTTCGGCAATTATTTTCCGGAATTAAACCACAATGAAATAGTTGGGTGGCAGGAAAATTCAGATTTTTTGCGTAATTTTGCAGTAATATATCTCCTCGATAGGGAAGATAACCCCCGGATAGTAAAAAGGCAGAAGATCACTAAAGAGATACTTGAGCCTTACAGGGGAATAGATATTGAGATCGAATCTGAGGGTAATTCAAAACTCGAAAGGATATTTGATCTTGTGTACCTTGGTGACTGGATAAGCTTTTATCTTGCTGTAATAAATAAAACTGATCCTTCGCCGATTGAGAAAATAAACTTGTTAAAAAATAAATTAATGGAGAGTTAGATCCGTGTGGATTGAATTGTTAATTTCTGTTATCAAAATTGCTACTGTTCTTACAGTTCTTCTGGTATCGGTAGCCTATGCGGTTTATGCCGAGCGCAGAGTATCGGCCTTCATGCAGAACAGGTACGGACCCAACAGGGTTGGGTACCAGGGTTTACTGCAGTCCTTTGCTGATGTTATAAAACTTGTCTTTAAGGAAGATATTATTCCGGTTAAAGCCAATAAACCAATACATACTCTTGCTCCTATGATATCAATTTTTGTCGCACTCACAACAATTGCAGTCGTACCGTTCGGCCATACAATTGAATTGTTCGGCAAGCTGATATCCCTGCAGATAACCGATGTGAATGTTGGTATACTTTATATTCTGGCTTTAACATCTTTGGGTGTGTATGGAATAACACTTAGCGGATGGTCATCAAACAGCAAGTATTCACTCTTCGGCGGTATACGCTCAAGTGCGCAGATGATAAGTTATGAGCTTTCCATGGGACTTTCGGTCGTAGGTATTATTCTCATCACTGGCTCGCTAAGCCTGCAGGATATAGTGCTCCACCAGTATGGATGGAAATGGAACCTGGTATTGCAGCCGCTCGGCTTCATAATTTTCCTTGTGGCATCTTTTGCGGAAACCAACCGTTCGCCATTTGATCTGCCTGAAGCTGAACCTGAACTTGTTGGCGGATATCACACCGAGTATTCCAGCATGAAATTCGCCCTGTTCTTTTTGGCAGAGTATGCCAACATGATAGTTGCATCAACAGTTATCGCAACTCTCTATCTTGGCGGATGGCAGTTCCCGTACCTTCAGACTTTCGGTCTGCCGCCAATGCTTGTTTCAATACTTCAGGTTTTGGTATTCTGTTCAAAGGTTGCTTTCCTTGTGTTCTTCTTTATTTGGGTCCGGTGGTCACTCCCGAGATTCAGATATGACCAGCTAATGAACCTGGGATGGAAGGTAATGCTTCCGCTTTCAATTCTGAATATTATTGTAACAGCAATACTTGTTTCTGTGTTAAAGTAAATGAAGCTTCAAAAAATTTGCATTTAAAGGGATATTAATTAACTAATTTTTCGCGAAAAATGAAAAGAATTATCGTTTTTGCAGCCATAATTTTTATACTTTCACTTACCGGAAGAAATTATGCCCAGGGGTATGAATTTGATCTTAACGATCTTGAAGGTAACAGTGTAAAACTTTCGGAACTTATCAAAAAGGGACCTGTTTTTGTCCAGTTCTGGGCAACATGGTGTGTACCATGCAAAGAAGAAATGAAAGTGCTTAATGAACTTTGGGGAAAATACAAAGATTCCGGATTTGTGTTTGTAGCTATAAGTATTGATGACCAGAAATCATTAAGTAAAGTAAAACCATATATCGAATCAAAGAGCTACAAGTTCCCGGTTTTGTTCGATACCGATAAGAATGTATTCAGCAATTTTGGCGGTCAGGACCCGCCGTTTTCAGTTTTCGTTGACCGCAACGGAAGCATCTATAAAACCTATTCAGGCTATATGCAGGGAGATGACGCAAAACTTGAAAGCGAAATAAAAGAAGCTTTAAAGATAGGGAAGAATTAGAAATGATGAGAACTAAGGGGGCAGTAACTTTATTTTTTCTCGTTTTACTTTCCGGTGCTTTAACAGTTTACTCTCAACCCAAGCTTAATGTAAGAGTATCGGCTTCGAATATTTTGCGTTACGGAACCGGTGTAGAAAACAGTGTAACTGAAGATGTTAATAAAAAATATTTTGAGGAACTGTTTGACGGCAGGCTTTTTGTAAATGATTTTATGGCCGGTGTCAGGTATGAATATGACGATCCTATTGAATTCGGTAAGTCAATTAAAGGGATATCTCAGAGATTTCTTGAATTCAAGAAAGATGATTTTACGGTACGCGGCGGAAACTATTACGAAGTATTCGCAAGCGGTCTCACTTTAAACTCGTTTGAAAGCAGGCCCATTGGCTGGAATACGATGTTTGATGGCGGTAAAGTAAATTATAAGCATTCATTCGGCAAAAAAGGCACTGTTAAGTTCAACGGTACACTGGTTGCAGGCGGAATGGATTTTACCGACATAAATGATACTGCAAGGACTGAAACTTACAGCATTCGCGCAGTCAATTTTAGCTTATCACCGGTTAAGTATGTTACCTTTGGAGGTTCATACTTATATACCGATGGCAAAATTCCGACAGGCAACTTGATAACTGATATCAGCGCCGAAATATTTGAAGGCAATCTTGGACTCAATTACAAAGGTTTAAGTTTGCTTTTTTCATATGCAAACAAAGTAACAATTAACCAGCCTAATGCAATATTCACACAATCCAAAGCTCCGCGCGGCGATGGTGCATACGGCTCAGTTTCATATACACGCGAAGGATTCGGAATTACTGTAGATTACAAAAATTACAGATTTAATGTAACTACACCGGACCAGCGCAGCGCAAATGATCCGTATAAATCACTGCCATTCCAGAATGCACCATCGGCTATTAAAGTGTATTCTTCAACACTGCTTTCAAGGTTCCCGCATAACGTTGATTTTAACGATGAAGTGGGCTGGCAGGTTGATATATTCTATTCACCTACACCAAAGCTTACGCTTAACGCCAACGCATCACTCACAAGCAGGCATTATGACTATGTTGATGTTGATACAACTACACTCACAAGGTATGAAAGAGTTGAAAGAAGCGCTTTCTTGCCTTCAACTAAAAATGAATTTTCACCTTACTGGGAGCTTTTCTTTGAAGCTGAATACTATGCTTCAAAGAACCTGAAAACCAAACTTGGCGTTTCAAGAAAAACCAATATACTATACAGTATAGTTAATCCCGGTGCAAGTGATATCATCAGAACATTTACCGTGCCGCTGGAAGTACAGTACACATTCAGCAAGATATACGGTGTAAAACTGAACGCTGAATTTCAGCAGGCTTACAACAGCCTTCGTTCAGGTGATACACATTTCTGGAGCCAGCTTACAACATTAAGCGTTTCACGCTCACCAAACATTATTGTATCCGGAACTGCTGAAGTAACAAACGATGAAGAAGATCCTTCAGGGAAGAAGTACTGGGTTAAAGGTGAATTGGTTTATAAATTCAATTCAGCCAACACTGTTATCCTTTCATACGGCAGTGAGCGCGGCGGCATACAATGCTCCAGCGGTATTTGCCGTTATGTTAATCCATTCAACGGCTTCAGGTTAACAATTATGAATAACTTCAATTAATTAAGGTTATATGAAATATTTAGGAATAATATTAATTGCTGCAGTACTTCTGGTTTTTAACGGGTGCGAAAGCAATGATTCAACTACAAATTCGGTTTACATACCTCAGCCGGTAAATAAAAAGGTACTGGTAGAGTTCTTTACCAATGCGGGTTGCAATCCATGCATTGCTGCACATGAGTATCTTGACCAGATAAATGTTAATTCAGGTACCACTATAAATGATACAAGTGTAATAATTCTTAGCTACCATACAAAGTATCCGTATATTCTTGATTCATTGTATCGTGCTAATATTACACAGAACCAGGGAAGATGTGACTACTACGGAGTTAACACTACTCCGCAGGGCAGACTTAACGGTATCAGCATGGGACAG
Source organism: uncultured Ignavibacteriales bacterium (assembly GCA_964597425.1). Lineage (GTDB taxonomy): Bacteria > Bacteroidota > Ignavibacteria > Tepidaquicellales > OLB5 > OLB5. The sequence continues at coordinate 14,555 of CAZQYL010000029.1, forward strand.
TATTCATCTTCAACTTGGAGCGCGCAGATCAATGCTGAATTCAGAACTACAAATTATCTGAATATCAGTCTTGCTAATACATATGATGCAGGACTTGATACAGGAACTATTACAGCTAATATTGAGCTTGTTAACGCACTGCCGTCATCCAATAATGTTATCCATATGGTTATAATTGAAAACAACATATCATACGTAACCGCACCAAACGGTATAACTTCACCTGATGATGTAATGAGAAATATGCTGACCGGTAAAGATGGCGAGGCTATATCTATTGGACAGACCAATACAGTTTCAAAGTCATACGGACTTAATAATAATTGGGTTCCTGAAGAGTGCTGGTTAATAGTGTTTGTACAGAATCCTGATACCAAGCAGGTTTTTGGTGTTGAAAGGATCAAGATCGTAAAATAGTTTTAAGATCATTTCACTGAACATTTAAAAGCATCTGCTGCGGAGCAGATGCTTTTTTAGTTGTTACAGGAAAACTAAACTATTTACGGTATTTTTAAGTTACATTAATTGGAAAAATTATAGCTATTTAAGTGATTTAACTTATGCTAAATTAGCTTAGATTTGATGTAAACAAACGGGGAATGTATATGGAAATCCGGAAATACATATTAATAATTCTGAGTATTCTCTTAATTGTGCCGATAACTAACAGTCAGTCAAACCGTAAGGTCTACGGTATCACCATTGATGGCATAAATAATATCAATAGTATCGTAACTGCACTTGATAATCACGCATACAGAATGACAGCACGAATAGTGTTTGATGAATGGAT
>CAZQYL010000030.1:0-1625 GCA_964597425.1 uncultured Ignavibacteriales bacterium
ATGTCAAAAAAGCAAAAAGTTTCTATAGAGGTTAAAAAAGGTAAGTTTCCGGAAATTTTATCCGGTTATGTTCTGCCTTTAGCGTTTCTGGTTTTCATATTCTTTATCACAACATTTAAGATCTCAGGTGATGATGATATCTTCTGGCATCTCCAGGTCGGTAAATATATTACAGCCAATAATGTAATTCCATCAACCGATGTATTTGGCTTCGTAACAACAGGGCAGGAATGGATACCGTTTGAGTGGGGATTTGACGCGCTGGCTTATAATATATACAGCGTAAGCGGTTACACCGGACTTTCTATCTTTAGAAGCCTTATATTTGTTGGTATATTTTTCCTGCTCTACAGGCTCTCTTTAAAATTGAAATTAGATCAGACCATCACTTTCTTCATTCTTCTTCTGTTAACAGCAGCATTGTTTGAGCGCTTTTTGATCAAACCGCAGATAGTTTCATATCTCTTCACTGCAATACTTCTGTATATTTTCCTGAGCTATTCAATGCTCAAAAGGGAAGGCAGCAGGCTTATGTACTTTCTGCCCATAATTTTTTTAATTTGGGCAAACATGCATATGGGTGTCCTTTCAGGAATAGTACTTTTCACGATATTTGTAATAACAGAAGCAGTTGGATTGCTTAAGCCGCAGTTCCTGCTGAACAAAGAGAACCCTTCATCAAGGAATCAGTTTGTTAAATTGGTAATGATCTATGCTGCTTCAGTACTTGTACTGATTATGAACCCGCAGGGGATGGGTACATATACATATGTATATTCACACCTGCAGATGAAAATGATGGAAGATGTTTTTGAGTGGCGCTCACCCTTTGATAAAATGTTTGAAGGTACTATGTATGTTTATGTATATTATATATACCTTGCGGCAGCATTAACGGCAATATATTACGCTTTCAGAAGAAAAGATTTATTGAGCGGCGCAATAGTACTGATTTTCGCAGTATTTTCCACAAGGACTGCAAGATTCTCAATTGATTTTATGCTGGTAACTTCTCCGTTTGTTATCTTAGCACTCAATCATTTTTTAAAGAGTTCTTCGCAAAAGAAGACTAATAGTACAGGAAACACACTGTTTGCAAGGGTTATCCCCATAGTTTTATCAGCAGTGATTCTAACAGGTATAGTTCTTCTGCCGGGAAGTAATTTGTATTCAATCTTCAATTATGACAGGATAACCGGCTTTGGGGTTGATGAGAACGCGTATCCGGTAAAAGCTGTGAATTTTATCAAAGAAAACAGAATTGCAGATTCCAAAAGCAGACCGTTTAATACATATGACTGCGGCGGTTACCTTATTTGGGAAGTAAATGGAGCGAAGAATTTCATCGATAGCAGGGGATTGAATGATGATATATATTACAGCTTCAAATCCATTAATAATAAGGAGTATGGATTTGAAAAGAAATTTGATTCTTACGGATTTGACTATGTTCTCTGGTCCTTTCCTAAACTGCCATGGAATAACACTGAGCTTAAGACCTCAATACTATCATACCTGATAAAAAATAATGAGAACTGGAAGCTGGTTTACTGGGATGATTTTTCTTTTGTGTTTGTTAAGAATAATGAAAAATATAAAAACGTTATAGAGCAGTTTGAATTTAA
>CAZQYL010000030.1:1725-15249 GCA_964597425.1 uncultured Ignavibacteriales bacterium
GCAATATCAAGTTTGTTCTTATCTCCCAATACAAGTATTGTATATTTTGAATCCTTGATATTATCTGCCTGGAATTTTTTGATATCATCCAATGATAATGTCTGTGCCTTATCATAAATGTCTTTCCTTATATCATGATCAAGTCCAAGTTTCTGTGCACTTAAATATGAATTCAGGATTCCCGCCTTAGTTATTCTTTCGGTATTGAATTTCTGTATGAGATTATCCTTTGCAGAATTGTATGTGATCTCTGATTCAGGCATATCATTCAACAGCTGGAATAGTCCCGTCATAGCCTCTGGCAGTTTATCGGACTGTGTACCGATATATGCCAGATTGTAATGTGCTTTTTCCTTCTTATTCGGAATAGTGTACGATGAAAATGTGCTGTAAGCCAGTGCTTTTGATTCACGCAATTCCTGGAACACAATACCTGCCATACCGCCGCCAAAGTATTCATTATACAATGCTATATAAGGAATTTTATCCTTATCGTAATTTTCTTTCTTGGTGAGCATTAGGATCTCAGCCTGTACCATATCGGGATAGTTCACAACATATACAGTATTATCAGAGGTGGTCAGTTCCTCATATTTCACTGGAACCGGCGCTTCTTTTAAGTTATCGGGGATAAGTGTATAATCATTATTCAACTTGGTTTTCAGCGCATCCTCAGATAGCGGTCCGTAGTATAATATCTTCTGTTTGTAGTTAGGGAGCTCCTTTATTGCATTTATAAGCTGCATTGGGTCAATAGCAGCAAGTTCTGATTCGGTCATGATATCAGTATAAGGTGACTTTGCTCCGTACTTGCCATATGAAAACATGGCATCCCACAATATCTTTTCCTTATCAAGTTTATTATCAGCCCGCACCTTCATAATATCTGAAACAAGATTTTTTAATGCTTCCTGCTCCGGTTTCAGATCGTTAATAACTGATTCCAGAAGAACAAATGCCTTGTCAAAATTCTCATTCAGCCCGCTTAACGTTAATGCAGTCTGGTCTTCACCGGTAGAAATGCTGTATGAACATCCTAGTTTATAGAATTCTTCCTTAAGCTGAGAAGGACTATATTTTGATGTCCCAAGATACGAAAAATACCCCGCAGCCATTGATAAATATTTATTGTTATAGTCGCCGATATCAAATACAATGCTGAGTGTGAAAAGTTCATTCTCTTCATTCTTTTTGTATAACAGGGGGATATCATTTTTAATACCGGTTACACTAAGATCGTTTTTATAATCAACAAAAACTGGCTTTATATCTTCGGTGTTCATTTCAGTTACTTCTTTCAGGAAGCCTGACTTATCCTGCCTGTTTACTTCAACAGGTGTGATCTGGGGTTTTTCAACCTTTTGTACATTTTTATCTTCACCTGTTCTTTTATAAACAACTACGTAATTATCGTTGTAATTTTTGTTTGCAAAGTCGATGATATCCTGCCTTGTTATTTTTGCCAGTCTTTCAGTTCTGTTAACTTCATCCTGCCATGGTACATCCTTAACGAATGCTTCAACTATATTACCTGCCCTGGAGCGGTTTGATTCCTGTGATTTGATATCTGATAATTTAATATCATTAATAATAGCACTTATCAGCCAGTCAGGAAACTCACCTTTTTTGACTTTTCCAATTTGCTCCAGCAACAGAGCTTTTACCTGTTCAAGTTTCTGTCCGTCTCTTGGGTTCCCGTATAAAACATGCGCTGAATAATCTTTATTTGTAACTACAAACGAACCCGATGCAAGCACTTTTTGATTTTGGTTCAGGTTCAGGTCAAGTAAACCTGCTGCGCTGTTGGCAAGTATCATGTCAATCATTGTTACTATGTCGTTTTCACGGGTATTTGCGCCGGGGAATCTGTAAGACATCATCATGTATTCAGCTTCCTGTCCCAAAACGTCTTTTTCAATCGGTTTGGTGATCGGTTTTTCAACTGCGGGAATAAATGCCGGAACATTCCCCGCGGGTTTTGAACCCCAATATTTATCTATGAGTTCAATTGTCTTTTGGGGATCCAGGTCACCTGAAAGTACAATTGCCATATTGTTAGGTACATAATATGTATTGTAATAATTAACAACTTTTTTGATGGATGGATTCTTCAGATGATCTATTGTACCTATTGTTGTCTGAGTACCGTACTGATGAGTAGGGAAGAGGCCCAGAAAAAGTTCATCCCAAACTTTATCATTATCGTCATCAAGGCTGATGTTTTTTTCTTCATAAACAGCTTCAAGCTCTGTGTGGAATAATCTCATAACAGGGTTACGGAACCTTTCGGCTTCGATCTTTATCCACTTTTCAAGTGCGTTGGAGGGAATATCATTTGTATAGACTGTCTGCTCAACAGATGTATATGCATTTGTACCGGTTGCGCCTATTATGCTCATCATTTTATCATACTCATTTGCAATGGCATAAGTAGCAGCAAGTCCTGATACACTATCGATCTGTTTATAGATCTGTTTACGCTTCTTCTCATCTTTAGTGCCGCGGTATTTTTCATACAGGTTTATAATTTCATCAACCAGCGGTTTTTCTTTTGAATAATCTTTCGAGCCGAACTTATCCGTTCCTTTGAACAGCATGTGTTCAAGGTAATGTGCAAGTCCTGTGGCATCTGCAGGATCCATTTTACTTCCGGTCTTTACGGGGATATAAGTCTGTATCCTCGGCTGGTTTTTGTAAACTGTCATATAGACCGTCAAACCATTATCAAGTTTATACATCCTTGTTTTGGTAGGGTCATTTTCGACTATTGTATACGTATAGTTACCTTCGGTAACAGTTTTTACCTGGGTGTATATCAGCCCGGGGAGTAAAATAGTTATACAGGTAATCAAAAACACGTAAAATTTGAATCTAAAGAAATTAGTCATATTATAAAATAAATTTTATTGGAAGCCGCTGAGGGAGCGGCAATTCAGTGAAGTTACATATTAATAATGCAAAATAACAAAATATGGATAATTATTCTACTGAAACCGGATAGTATCTAAAAAATTGTCTTTGTCGAGTCAGCCCAAGAAAGCAAGTTAATATTACCTGTACCAACACCATTGCTTATTGTAACTGTTCCGGGATTTACAAGCGGGCAATTTGAAAAAATAACCCTGGCTGTATCACAGCCATACACAGATTTGTGCAAAATATCATTACTTATGGATCGCGTTTGAGCATACACAGTTATGTGGTAGCTGCCATTGGTTATATTGATAATTTTGTAGTCAGCAATAAATTCATTATTTATTTGCTGAATATCCAGGGTGTCAATATAATCCGGCAGTATGTTTATTGGCGGCCACTTATTTGTATTGTATGCACCAATGATATACCTGAATGGCGGGGTTATAAAATTATTATCAGCAAAACGAACCCTGCCGCTTATAGAACTTGGCTGCAGACCTTCTACCGTTCTGAATGTGAAGATCTGTGACCACTCACCGGTGCTTAAGCCATTGGAGTTAGTGCCATTGACTTTCCAGTAATAACTTGTACCTGTATTGAAATAGAAGTATGGTGATTGTAACTGAGAGCCTGCAATATTTGATGAATCAAGCAATACAGGTGTGAATGAGGAGTTAACAGCTACCTGGATCCTGTATGTCTCAGCAGTTGGGGCATCCTCCCAGTCAAACAAAGGTAAAAATGGCTGGTCAACAGAATTGTTTGATGGAAGCAATAGTATTGGCGGCGGCGGCGGCGTTAAAATTACCCTGAACCTTCTTATTTCAGATGATGCAGAGAAATTACCGCTGCCCAAATCTGCCTTGACCTTCCAGTAATAATATGCACCTGTTTGCAGCCTGCCCTGGGGCATACTTAATTCTGTTGCTGTTATGGCTGTATCAAGTGCACCCGGAGTTATAAAATTTGCATCCGTAGAAACTTTTAATTGATAAGAAACTGCCCCCGAAAAGGGCTGCCATTTAATCATTGGGGTATATGAATTCACCGAAGTGTTATTTATCGGCTCAATAAGTAAAAGTGCATTTTCCTCAGGCTCATTATTGACCGGAGTCTGTACAGCGTCTTCTTTTTTGCATCCGGTTACAGCAATAAATAAACCAATCAATACTATTATAGCAAAATTACTTATTCTGATCATCAAGTTTCTGTTCAAGTTTTAGTTTTTGTTCTAACTCTTTTAACTCTTTTTCTTTCTTAAGGAGTTCCTGTTCTTTTATCCTTAGTTCCAGCCCTTTTTTATCCATATTCCTTTCCCAGTCAGCCTGGTTCCAGTATCCAATATCCTCAAAATAACCCTTAAATAGGAAATTATGTTTTAAAGCTTCCATATTCTGCGCGAAGCTGAAAGAGCCGGTTTCAAGGTTTTTGGTTGTTAAGTTAGCATTATTCATTAAAGATTTCAAATTATTTGCAAATACCGTATCTGTCAGCAATGTGCCGACAATACTTTCACTTGAATTCATTTTCCTGACTATTTCACTGACATCAGCAGTAATTCTATTGATCTGTTTTGTGAGCAGGTCAAGATCACCGGAAACATTATCTACGGTATTGGTTACTTTGGCGAATACTACATTCAGCTGACCCGAATAATTTGCAAAAGATCTGAAAGTTGTATCAATACTTCTGTACAGAGTATCATTATTGACCAATTGGCCTAATGTTCCCTGTCCCATATTCACTTTGCTTGTGATCTCAGAGAGATCTTTCGTAATACCTGATGCATTATCAGTGGATTCCTTTAAGCTGTTCATTATATCTGCAACTTCAACAGGTTTAATAGAGCCCAACATCTCACCATCCTGGACTTCCGGATTACCGGGTGTTCCGGGGGTTATATCTATAACTTTATTTCCGACAAGTCCATCTGAACCTATTGTGATCTTTGAGTCCTTTTTAATGAATTTTTGCACGCTGCTTTGAATGGTCATTGTTACAAGCACTTTGTTTGATGCTTCAATATCGATCCCGTCAACAGAACCTACGACAATACCGTTCAACCTGACAGATCCCCCGGTTTTCAGTCCGCTGACAGATTCAAATTCTGATTTAACTTTAAAAGTAGGTGTGAACATATTTTCCTGGCCGCCAACTACAAAAATTGCTACTATAAATAACACAAAACCGGCTATTATAAACAAACCGACCTTTAATTTTTTCGCATTATTAGTTTCCATAAAATTATTTATTTAATTTCTATTTATTAATTTTTTCTGAAGGATTATAGTTTGTTAACTCAGCGTTCTCATCATTTTTTACTTCTTCAAAAAATGATTTCACAAATTCATCGTTTGAACTTTCAAGCTCATCGTATGTGCCTGAATCAGTATAGGTACCATCTTTAAGTACCACTATTTTATTTGATACTATTTTAGCGCATATCATATCATGTGTTACAACTATAGATGTAACTTTATACTTGCGCTGCATCCTGACTATCAGGTGACTGATATCACGGGTAGTTTCAGGGTCAAGGCCTGTGGTGGGTTCATCCCAAAGCATCACCTCAGGATTCATAATGATCGTTCTGGCAACACCAATTCTTTTTCGCATTCCACCGGATAGCTCCGAAGGCATTTTATCGATTGCCTCAGAAAGTCCCACATCGTTTAATACCTCTTCAACTTTTTTATTAATATCATCACTTGTGAGATCAGTATTTCTCATTAACGGGAATTCAAGGTTCTGCCTTACTGACATGGAATCATACAACGCGCCGCTCTGGAATACAAACCCGATCTTTTTTCTCATGTACTGCAGCTCTTCATATGAAAGATCAGGTATATTCTTTCCAAGTACATTTACTTTGCCGGAGTCAGGTTTTATGAGCCCGACAATACATTTTAATGTAACAGATTTGCCTGTACCTGATTTTCCCAGGGTTACAACAGTTTCGCCCCGGTTTATCTTCAGGTTAATATCTTTAAGAATTTCGGATTTACCGAACGATTTCTTAAGATGCTCTATATCTATTACAGTTTCAGTATCTGACAAGATGTATTAAAATAAATTAGAAATTTGAACCGCAAGCATATCCCATACTATAACCATGAGAGATGAAATTACCACAGAAGTGTTTGCAGCGATACCAACGCTTTCAGTTCCCTTATCTGCGTTGTAACCCTTGTAGCATCCAACCAGCCCTATTGTAAAGCCGAAAAAGAAAGTTTTAACAATAGGCGCAATTAAAGCAGAAAACGTGAGCGCTTCAAAAACCGACCTGAAATAAAGGCCGATAGAAACATCACTAACAAAATTTAAAGCAATAAAGCCGCCTAAGAGCGCAATAGTATCCGCATAAATTATCAGCAAAGGTATCATAAATGTTGTTGCCAGTACCCTGCTTATAACCAGGTAATTAAACGGATTGCAGGCTGATACCTCCATAGCATCGATCTGCTCTGTCACTTTCATTGAACCAAGCTCAGCGCCAATACTTGAACCTATTTTGCCCGCGCATATTAACCCCGAAATTACCGGGCCTATCTCCAGAATAATGGAAAGTCCTATCATTGAAGGGATTAGTGAAGTTGCTCCAAAAGGCTGCAGAGTAGGGATAGCTTGCAGTGCAAGCACGAAACCTATTATGAAACCTGTAACGCCTACAAGTCCCAGGGATTTATTTCCTATCTGGAAAAACTGCTTTACCAGTTCATTCAGGTTGTAGGGCGGTTTAAATACTTCCCTGAAAAACCTGAGGGCAAAATTCCATAACCCCCATGTTTCAAGGAGTATATTCTGAAATGATTTTGGTAATATACTGTTTAACAAATCAATTTTTATATTTTATGAAAATTAGTACTTTCTTCTAATATCTACATTTAAGAAAGGGTTAGCTATACCCAGTATTACGCCAAATGAAATATCAGTAATAGAGGGCTTATCTTTTGTCAGCATATAAGTGTACCTCAGTTTTACATGCGGGTAAAACAAAAGCTTGTGATTTCTTATTGAATAGCCATAGGTAATTTCAGGGAATACACCTTTTCCTTTGAAATCTGTGAAATAGCCGGCTCCAATTGAAACTACACTTGTTCCCTGCAGCATGTGGGAAGGTTCTATACCCTCAGAAAGCAATATATCATACTTGTAAGATAGCCTGATGTAATGCCTTATGTTTCCGCCAAATACCATTGAATACTCAAATGCTGTTCTGTGTTCGCCCAGTTTCCCGAATCCAACTGAAATTTCTTTGGTAAGCCCCGCATACACTTTTCTATCGGTATATTCCACCATCGGATTCAGCAGGTAAATAGCCGTCAATACACCTATCGAAATAGGAAGAACTGTGGATGTTTTCCGTGAGAGCTCAGGGAGTTTATGACTGGCTGATGTGCTTTTTAATTTTAAGTTCGTAAGAGAAAAATTCTGCTGTAAATTGACCTGTGAATTGACATTAATGGCAATAAAGAGCAATGATAATGTTACTGTCTTGTAGATTAGGCCCTTTAATTTCATTAAACATCCATGGTTTTATTTTGTATTCAGAGGAATAAATCAGGGAGATTTAATTTTGCCGGTTTTAAGGCAAGTTTACCTGAATTTAGTTTTCCATTATCTGTGATATGGAATTATAATACGCATCTTTTGCAATTTCAAGCGGTATATTTACCTCTTTATTTATGATTACCGCTTTTCCGCCGGTTTTTCCGATATTCAAATATTCAATCTTATTGTCATTGCAAATCTTTTTAACAATATCCTCGTTTTCTTTATTAAACGATATAACGGCTCTGCCGTGTGATTCATTGAACAGGTAAAAATCCGGCCTTCCCTTGTATTCTATATTAACAGTACATCCAATGGGTAAGGTTCTGTTTATCAGGCATGATTCTGCAATATTTACTGCAAGACCCCCATCTGAAACATCATGAGCGGAATTGATGCATTTAGCCTTTGCAAGCTGGATTAGTGCATTTACGAGGTTAAATTCCTTATCAAGATAAATCTCGGGAGCATCACCCTTTACAAGGTTATATTGCTGCTGGAGGTATTCACTGCCTCCAATGGAATTACTGCATTTAACATTGCCTATTATAGCTATAATATCACCTTCATTCTTAAAGTAAGATGTTACCATACATTCTATATCTTCTATCAAACCTACCATACCTATTGTTGGTGTAGGGTACACTGCGTAATCAGGTGATTCATTGTAAAAACTTACGTTACCTCCGGTTACCGGAGTATCTAGTTTTTTGCATGCGTCGCCAATTCCCCTGATAGCTTCGCGGAACTGGTGATATACTTCAGGTTTATACGGATTGCCGAAGTTCAGGCAGTTTGTGATGGCCAGCGGTATTGCGCCTGTGCAGGCAACATTCCTGGCTGATTCACATACAGCTGCCATTGCGCCTTTATAAGGATTCAGGTAAACATACCTGCCATTGCAGTCTGTTTTCATCGCAAGCGCTTTTTTTGTTCCTTTGATCCTTACCACAGAGGCATCCCCTCCGGGCATTATGACCGTGTTGGTTCTGACCTGTGTATCGTATTGCTCGTAAACCCAATTTTTGTTTGTAATGTTAGGTGTTGCCAGCAGGGTAATCAAAACTTCATTCAGGTCTTTTGGTTCAGCCAATTGTGACTGATCAAAATTCTGGACTTCTTTTAAGTACGCCGGTTCCTTTGATTCACGCACATACACAGGGGCATCACCTCCAAGTACAAGTGTGTTTGCCGGAACTTCCGCCATGACTTTCCCATGATATGTTATTTTTACATTTGGTCCCTGTGTTACAGTACCAATCTCAACACAGTTCAGGTCCCATTTATCAAATATCTTCTTAGCAACATCTTCTTTACCTTTTTGAATAACAACCAGCATTCGCTCTTGCGATTCAGAGAGCATTAATTCATAAGCAGACATATTTTCTTCGCGTGCGGGAACGAAATCAAGATTGATATCCATACCCATTCCGTCCTTGGCGCTCATTTCGCTGGTTGAGCAGGTTATACCTGCAGCTCCCATATCCTGCATTCCAACAACAACACCGCTTTTTATCAATTCCAGTGACGCTTCGAGGAGTAATTTTTCAGTGAACGGGTCGCCAACCTGCACCGATGGACGCTTTGCTTCTGATGCCTCGGAGATTTCTTCCGATGCGAAAGTTGCGCCGTGGATGCCATCTCTGCCTGTAGAAGAACCAACTATAAATACCGGGTTGCCAACTCCTTTAGCAGTAGCTTTTGCTACTTCATCATGTTTAACAATACCAACAGCCATTGCATTCACTAACGGATTATCGCGGTAGCTTTCATCAAAATATATTTCTCCGCCAACCGTGGGTACACCGAAACAATTGCCGTAATCACCTATTCCTTTTACAACATTCTTAAAAAGATACTTTGTGCGGGTTACGTCGTTTTCTTTGGAGTTAATGCTTCCAAATCTCAATGAATTCAGCGCAGCGATGGGTCTTGCACCCATTGTGAATATATCACGCAAAATTCCGCCAACTCCTGTTGCTGCGCCCTGGTACGGTTCGACTGCTGAGGGATGGTTGTGAGATTCAATTTTAAAAGCGACTGCCAGACCATCACCAATATCTACAAGTCCGGCGTTTTCTTCACCGGCACCTACAAGCAGCCTTCCGCCTGAGCGGGGCAGTTTTTTAATTTCGAGAATTGAGTTCTTGTATGAGCAGTGCTCTGACCACATTACAGAATAAATACCAAGCTCAGTATAGCTTGGTTTTCTGCCAAGTATTTCCAGTATCCTTTTATATTCTTCTTCCATTAAGCCAAAAGTTTTGGCCAACTCAAATGTAACTTCGGGTTCCTGCATGTAAAATTTGGTGAAATTTGTTTAGAAATGTGATAATACACAAAGATAAAAAAAACTATTCAGATAAATTATCCCAGAATTTACTCTATTTTGTCAATTTGTGCTCAATTTCTTCAAATTTGTTGATCAACCAATCCTTTCTCATTGGCAGTGAAATTAACAGCTTTTCTTTGATATCAGATACATTTTTACGGGAAATCCCCAGTTTTAACCTGATGAGATCATTGATGTGTGTCAGGAACAACAGGTAACCCTGCTTCATTTTCGCTGTATAATTCTGATCCTTTTTGATGAAGTGTTTATACGAGTCTATCAAATTTAATGCAGTTTCGTATTTACCAAGTTCATAAAGTGAACATAATCTCAGGTCCCTAAGGTAATAACGCTGCTGAAACGTTTCGAAGTTTATTTTGGATTCGTATTCAAGGCACATTTCAAAATCGCCTTTTGAAAAAGATAAATACGCGTTACTGTAGTTCAGCATATTGTTTTTTGTAGAGGGTTCAAGGAAAACATGATATTTGTGAATGAATTCTTCAGTCCATTCGAATTCGCCAAGCTGCAGACCCATCCTTAATACATTGCTGAAGATAGTGAACCGCAGGTATTGTTCACCTGAATATTCATACAATTGTACCAGTAGTTTATAAGCCTCAAACAAGTCCCTGCTGAAATACCCTCCGCTTTTAAGATTCTTGTAGTAGAGTGTATTTACCAGTATTGTTGAGAGAACAAATTTCTCATCCCCGGATATTGCAGTGTTCATCAGGATATGCTCTTTAATAGAATGAAAATTGACCCTTTCCCTGGTTTCATTCAATAGGCAGTAGATCTCATAATAAGGCATAAGCAGACTGTTATATCTGAACTTATTATCATTGAAGAACTTAAAGAGCTTCTTTGTATCCAAAGAACCAAGCAGCGCTGTTGTGAATTCATTTCCTTTGATGTTATCCAGGTAACCGGTGCGCCAGAATATATTGTATTGTTTAAACATGTCTATTAAGAAAGCCGCGATAAGCGATTCGCTTAATTTCTGTTCATGGATGAACATTTCTTTCTCAAAATTCCTTTTAGAGTAAAATTCTATCAGTGTTTTTTCATACTCATTTTCTTCAGCAGCGCTGTTTAAACTGAAAATTGGAGCTTGTGACTTTCTTCCGGAGGTTTTATTAAGATGATTTAAAAAAAGTTTATCAAGTCCCTTAATGTCAAATATACCAAGCAGTTTCCGGGTGTATTCCGGTGAGTTATTTTCAATACTGTTTATCACCAAAAATCTTTCGCACAATCTTGTTGTGAGGTAGATTATTGTTTTGATATTTTCATTATTATATTCTCTGCTGCTGAATACATTATCATGGAGTTCTTTCTTGTTTAATGTTATCCTGCTCTCTTTATTATGCGAAATTATGAAATCAAAAAGTCTGGTAACATTTTTGTTATGATTGAAATATGGTGATATCAGGAAAGATCTTAGTTTCTTAATTTCCTGATTATCCAAAGAGTTAATAATTTCTATTAGAGAGCTATTTTTCATGAGAATTTATAATCTTTTAGCAGCAAAATAAGGCCAAATTTACCCAAAAATTAGTATTAATAGAATATATTTTGCAGTATCTATAATCTTTATGACAATTTTTTCTTTGAAAATTGACCAATTTGTTAGTTATTTTTGTTCATTCTCAAATTTAATAAAATCAACAATGATAAAAAATTATTTGTTAGCTTTTGTTCTGATTTTTACTTTTGTTGTTACAGGCTGCGGCAAAAAAGAAGTTGTAAAACCTAACGCTAAATTTCTTGGCACATACCAGGTTAAGGATATTTGGGGAAGCAGTAAACCGGAGCTTGGCAGCGGCTCTCTTGAGTATGTGCTTACAATTAAGCCAAGCGGCGATACCGCTGTAATAATTGATAATGTAAACAAAACTTTGGTAGGCGTTACTGCTAAGGTCAAGGGTGATTCACTTTTAATTGATAAACAAACAGCAAAGAGCAGTTCAGGTACAACGTATGACGTAGATCCTGAAGTAGGTGTGCTTTCCGGCAAAGATCTGAAATTAAATTGTGGATATAATGATCTGGATAGAGCAAATTTGATAGGATATGTTGTAGTTACAATGGATGGTGTAAAAGACAGCACCGCTGCTGTGAAATAAACAACTTAACAGTTTTTGAATAATTCCTGACTGCTGTAGCCTTTTTCATAGAAAAGACTCGTTCCGGCAACAACAAGTATTGGCTTCATAAATACATTTATTACCGGCAGGAACAAGAGCAAAAAGGCAGTAAAGCCGAATCCATAAGTCACAAGTTTTCCTTTCCTTGTGACTTTTAATTTATCCCGGAAACGCATTTTCTTCCTTGTCATAGGATAATCAAGGAAATCCAGCGCGTTGTAGAAACTGGAAAAGATCACACCAAGAACTGTGGCTATTACAGAACCGGCAACAGGTATGAGGTTTAAGGAAAATATCAACAATAGTATGATAAGATAAAACGCAAGCTTCTGAACTTCACCCTTAATGCTGATGTATGCATCTTCCCAAAATCCCATTTTATGAGCCTCTTTGGTTCCTGTCACGATCTCTTCTACTCTCTGTGATATCTCTTCATTAAAAGGCGCTGTAATCACATTACCGAGTATTGTAAATAGCAGATAACAGAAAAACAGCAGCAAAATGAAGCCAAGAATAAGCAGGGCAGTATGCAGAAATTTCAGCCAGAAACCGGCTTCGGTACCTTCAATTCCAAGCCAGCTGTCAATCGAGCCTGTAAACCAGCTGTAAGATAAAATAAAAACGCTCCCATATATCAATAAATTGATTATCATGGGAGCGATGGAATATTTAAGTAAAACGGAATGCGAAAAAAAGAATTTCAGGCTTCTGAACGGGTATGTAAATCCGAATAGAAAATCCTTCATTTGGTTTTCTCCGCTGCAGTTATTTTATTTTTTTGAAAAGACTTACGAGGTCAAGTTTTTCCCATGTAAATTCTTTTTCATTTCTGCCAAAGTGTCCATAAGCTGCAGTTTTCCTGTATATTGGCCTGCGAAGCTTTAATCTTTCCATAATACCTTTTGGGGTCAGATTAACGTTCTTCTTTATGAATGCAGCAATCTTGTTATCAGCAACTCTGCCGGTACCATTGGTATCAACATAGATAGAAACCGGCTGTGCAACACCAATTGCATAAGAAAGCTGTATCATACATTCTTTGGCAACCTTTGCTGCAACTATATTCTTTGCAAGATGCCTTGCTGCGTATGCTGCGCTTCTATCAACCTTGCTTGGATCTTTTCCTGAAAATGCGCCGCCTCCGTGGGGAGCTTTTCCGCCATAAGTATCAACAATGATTTTTCTTCCTGTTAAGCCTGTATCGCCATGCGGTCCGCCAATTTCAAACTTACCTGTCGGGTTAACGTGAATAACTGTCTTTTTATCAAGCAGTCTTGCCGGTATCACCTTTTTAATGACATTCTTCAAAACATCAGCTTTTATCTTTGCCTGTGATACGCCCGGATCATGCTGGGTTGAAATAACCACAGTATCTACCCTTAAAGGCTTGTGATCATCACTATATTCGATGGTTACCTGTGATTTGGAATCAGGCCTTAAATATGGCATTAACTTTAAATTACGCTTTCTAATATCAGCAAGCCTTTTTACAAGCTTATGAGCGTATACTAAAGCCATCGGCATATATTCGGGAGTCTCATTGGAAGCGTAACCGAACATCATACCCTGGTCACC
>CAZQYL010000031.1:0-15204 GCA_964597425.1 uncultured Ignavibacteriales bacterium
CCAAGAAACGTTTTAACGTATTTATTCATTTAAATATATACAAATATAACCATATTACATTTGAACTTAAATTCTTATTTTCGCCTTAGTAAATCAAAGGAAAATA
This sequence comes from uncultured Ignavibacteriales bacterium, assembly GCA_964597425.1. Taxonomy (GTDB): domain Bacteria; phylum Bacteroidota; class Ignavibacteria; order Tepidaquicellales; family OLB5; genus OLB5. The sequence continues at coordinate 107 of CAZQYL010000031.1, forward strand.
CCGGAGAACAAAACCAATGAAAAAAGCAGCATTTTTGATTGCCCTCTTTTTTATCAGCAGCACCGCATTTTCACAGATCGATTTCCAGAAGGGCTCTGTAGCGGATGTACTTGCGATGGCCAAAGCCCAGAATAAGCTTGTTATGGTTGATGTAATGACCGATTGGTGCAAATGGTGCATTGAGCTTGATAACAAAGTGTACGCAAAAAAGGATATATCCGATTTTGCAAATGCCAACCAGATAAACTACAAGATAGATGCTGAAAAAGGTGAAGGCGTTGATTTTGCAAAGAAATATAAAATTCAGGGATTTCCTTCGATATTATTCCTTGATGGTGATGGCAACGAAATTGACAGAGTTTACGGTTATGTTCCGGCAAAAGATTTCATGGAAATGATGCAGGACTACAACAAAGGTATCAATACATTTTCATACCTGAAAACAGAAGTGGAGAAAAATCCATCTAATATTGAAGCATCATTAAAACTTGCCGATAAGTATTCAATGTACAGCGAAATGGATAAGGCAAAGGAGTTATTGAATAAGATCGTTGAAATGGATGGCTCTAATGCAGGCGGAAAAACTGATGATGCAAAATTCAGGCTTGTACTGTTTACCGAAAAGGAAGAAAAAGCAAAACAGCTAGAGGCTTTCATTAAAGATAACCCGAACAGCGACCAGTTGAAAGACGCTTATGTAGCGCTTTCAGAGACATATTTTTATGATCTGAGTGATATGCCGACATCTGAAAAATGGTTCAAAGAAACATTAAGCAAATTCCCGAATGATGAATCAGTAGGCTCAAGCTACGGACAGTATATGAACCAGATCGCTATTGGTTTTGCTGATAAAGGAACCGGGCCCGAAGATTATAATAAAGGTTTAAACTTTATCCAGACCGCTCTGCAGTATGTAGCGGGTTCTGTAAATGAGGCAAGTTCATATTACATTCAGTCAAAGCTTTATTACAATCTTAAGGAATACACCAAAGCGCTGGAATCGGTTGATAAGGCTTTAAAAATATTTGACAGGAAACTGTACAGGGATCATAAAACAAAAGTAGAACAGCAGTTAAGTCAGAAATAAAATGAAAAGGGTAACGCTTTTAGCATTAAAAGCCCTCTTTTTTGTAATGCTGTTTGCGGTAATTTACCAGATGGTGAACAGCTCTCTGGATATATACAATAATTTCGCATATGATAAAGCTGTTTTAAGATATACCCCTTACGGTTATGTGCCGCTGCTTGATAACCCGAATGATTACCACAGCAGCAATGCTGATGTAAAGGGCGGTGATTTTGTATATGTTGAAAACTGGGAATCTGCCGATAACGGCAGCGTAGTATTCGCAAAGGTTAGATCAAAACTTAGCTCAGGATATGTGAACAGGAGGATGCTTGTTGAGGCAAATATCAACGTAATGCCGATATTTTCGGTGGTGATGTTGAGCCTGATCCTTGTGTTTACTATCAGGAAAGTTTATTTGAAAATCCATAATGTATATTGAGGAAAGAAGAAATTGTATTCAGCTAAAATAAAAGTAACGCTGCGCAAATCGATCCTGGATCCACAGGGCAAGGCTGTTGAGCACTCAATTCAGAGTCTTGGTTTCAATAATATTCTTGATACAAGAATAGGGAAGTATATTGAACTTAAAATTGATACTAAGTCAGATGAAGAGGCCCGTCTTGTGACCGATGAGGTTTGCAGGAAGCTTCTGGCAAACCAGGTGATGGAAGATTATGAATTTGAAGTTGTGAGCGTAAACGGAAAATAATATCAGGCAGGTAATAAATTAAATGAGTAAGGCAAAATTCGGAGTAGTTGTGTTTCCGGGTTCAAATTGCGATCATGATGCATATAATACATTAAAGCACATTTTGAACCAGGATACTGAGTTTTTGTGGCATAAAGAGAGCTCAATTGGTGACAGGAATGTTATAATAGTGCCCGGTGGATTTTCTTACGGTGACTATTTACGCTGCGGTGCCATTGCACGATTTTCGCCAATCATGAAGGATGTTGTAAGGCATGCTTCAAACGGGGGAGTAGTTATTGGTATCTGCAACGGATTTCAGATACTTTGCGAATCCGGGCTGCTGCCCGGCGCGCTGCTGAGGAACAACAGCTTAAAATTTGTATGCAAAAATGTTACATTGAATATAGAAAACAAAAACACCATTTTTACAACCGCTTATAACGGCAGCGGGAAAGTGAAGCCCGGTAAAATGGTTGTACCCGTAGCCCACGGTGACGGCAATTACATTTGTGATGAAGATACACTAAAATCACTGAATGATAACGGACAGGTGGTTTTCAGGTATGAAAACAATCCAAATGGCGCAATAGATAATATTGCGGGAATTATGAACAGGACCGGTAATGTGCTTGGTATGATGCCGCATCCTGAAAGAGCCAGCGAAGAGATCGTTGGAACAAGCGACGGAAAATATTTATTTGAGAGTGTGATAAATTCCGTAAACTAAACGTTATATATTATGTATACATCACTTGATGTTGCAGTAATAATGTTTGTGGCTGTTGTAACAATATATTGTGCAATTAAAATAATACTAAAAGTTTTTCATTAATAAATGTTCTGTATAAATCAGAACAATGGAGCAATAAAATGTTTGGATTAGGTCCGCAGGAAATAATTTTGATCTGTATCGTTATTCTTGTGCTCTTTGGAGCCAAGAAGATCCCTGATTTAATGTCGGGACTCGGCAAAGGCATGAGAGAATTCAAAAAAGCGTCGAGGGATATTGAATCTGAGATAAACAACGCCGCCGGCGACGATAAAAAACCAAGCTAAATACAGCTTTGCATTCTTTAAATCAAACTGTAAGCTGAATATAATCTTTTGATAAATATGTATAATGATTACGCTGAATTAAGAGCTGAACTCGAAGCTGGCAGGGTTTCCTGCAGGGATATAGTAAAATTTTATCTAGATAATATCGAAAAAGGAAAGCATTTGAATGCTTTCCTTTTGGTATTTAATGATGAAGCCCTAAAACGGGCAGATGAGATTGATATGAAGCTGAAAGCCGGAACTGCAGGAAAACTTGCCGGAATGGTTATAGCTGTAAAAGATGTACTTTCTTTAAAAGGATACACACTTACATGTTCATCAAAAATACTTAAGAATTTTGAAGCATTATATACTGCAACCGCTGTTCAGAGACTGCTGGATGAAGACGCAATAATTATTGGCAAAACAAACTGCGATGAATTCGCGATGGGGTCGTCAAATGAGAATTCAGCTTACGGGAACGTATTGAATCCGCTGGATAATTCCAGGGTTCCGGGCGGTTCTTCAGGTGGCAGCGCCGCCGCAGTTGCTGCTGATATGTGTATGGTGTCACTTGGTACCGATACCGGCGGTTCAATTCGCCAGCCTGCTGCTTTTTGCGGTGTTACGGGATTAAAGCCGACATACGGCAGAATTTCAAGATATGGGTTAACCGCTTTTGCTTCATCATTTGATTCAATAGGTCCTTTTGCCAAAAATATTCACAGTGCCGCTTTAGTACTTGAAGTAATGGCGGGCAAGGATAAAAATGATTCAACTTCAACAGAGCACTTGGTTGATGATTATTCTTCTGATCTGGATAATGTTGATGTTTCGAAAATGAGGGTAGGCGTTATTTCTGATCTTGACGAATCAGGATTACAGACTGAGATAAAAGATTCAATGAATAAGACAATTGAAATGCTGCGAACAAATGGCGCAGAAATTGTTCCCATCGAACTGCCGAATCTCAAATATTCAATTCAGGCATATTATATATTAACCACAGCGGAAGCTTCCAGTAATCTTGCGAGGTATGACGGTGCCAGATACGGCGTGAGAGCAAAGGATACAGCGGTACTTGAAGATATGTATGTGAATTCAAGAACTGAAGGATTTGGAGTAGAAGTAAAACGCCGAATAATGCTTGGTACGTATGTGCTTTCGCACGGGTATTACGATGCTTACTATAAGAAGGCTCAGAAAGTGAGAAGATTGATTAAAGAAGATTTTCAGAGGGTATTTAATGATGTGGATTTTATCCTGGTTCCCACCACGCCAACTACGGCTTTCAAACTTGGTGAAAAAACGGATGATCCGCTGGCTATGTACCTGAATGATATTTATACTACATCCTCTAATCTATCAGGGAACCCTGCATTGAGTGTTCCTGCAGGAAAAGATGGGTCAGGACTTCCGATAGGTATACAAATAATTGGCAAGGATTTTGACGAAGCTGGAATATTAAGGTTGGGAAATTATATAATGAATCACTCCTGAATTACGCGTAATTATTTACCTGGAAAGATTCAAACTCTTCAATACTTATCACTATCTTCTTTTTTAACTGAAGATATGTTACTTCTACAGGATCACCTAAATACCACTCTTTACTTTTCTTTATCTTAAAATTCTTTAAAATATCCGCATCAAGTATGCTTTTAACCTTGCTAAGATCCTCAGGATTATGAATTATAAATCCTCTCACTTCACACTTACCTGAAAACAGGAAATAATCGATCTTAAAATTTATAGAAATATTCTGTAAGGCAACAATAGCCTTTTTTAATTGTTCATTTGTCATAATCACAAAAATACCTATTATTATCCATATTTTAAAGAGAAAATTAAGTTCAGCGGAATATAAAAATAATCGGTTGATTGACTAATTTCTTAATATTTCATTTATTATTATTGAAATTCCAATGAAAAAAATAAATATAGTATGCCTGGGCGGAAGCATGGAGCTGAATTCTTCTACACTTGGTGTTTTGAAATATGCGGCAACTAAGCTCAGAGAATTGGGATCCGAAGTGTATGTTTCTGATATACGGAAATTAGACCTTCCGGTTTTTAGTTATAAAGCACTGAAATCGCTGAAGAACCGCAAATTTACTGAACTTGTAACGAAGATTAAGAGCGCCGACGGCTTTGTATTTGCATCACCTGAATACCATGGCTCAGTAAGCTCAGCATTTAAGAATGCAATTGATTACCTCGAAGTACTTTCTGCTGAAAAACCGCCCTATCTCAGTTTGAAGCCAGTTGGCTGCATAGCCCTGGGAGGGGCAGAAAATGCCGGTTATGCAACGTTGAATACCATGATCAGTATTGTTCACAATCTGCGGGGGGTTGCGGCACCAAACAGCCTTGCCGTAGGTTATGGGAGCTCACTTTTTGACACCAAAGGTAAACTTAAGAGCGAACCTGTCATAAAACGGTTAAACCGCCTTATTGAAGAAGTATATATTCTTGCACAACGACTTAAAGATTAATTTTTTCTAAACTACATAACTACAGAATGAAGAAATTGTACTCACGTAAGAGAATTTATATCAGTCTTATACCTCTTGCCCTCTTCTTTGTATTAGCAGCAGGGGCACTTTGGCAGAACAAAACAGAAAATATTCAGAAGAAGGATTCAGCCTCATTAAATGACAGATCGAACAAGGAAGTCAAAAAGGAAACTCAGGGCAGCGAGCTGCCTTCAGATGATGAAAAAAACGCTGTTCCCGATACTGTTAAGATAGGGGCTTACCTGTTTTCTGTATATGACCTGGACTTTCCGGCAAATAAACTGAATGTTGATTTTTATTTGTGGTACAATGCTCCAAAAGACAGTATGGCCCTTTTGGAAAATCTTGAAATAATAAATTCAACCGACCTTACGAAATCGTATGAAATGAATGAAAAGAGAGGTGATATATTCTTTCATTCTGTGAGAATAAACACAAAGATCAAACAGGAGTGGAATGTAACTGATTTTCCTTTTGATGAACAAACTATTGAAGTAAGAATAGAAGACTTTGATAAAGATAATTCAAAAATGGTTTTTGTGGCTGATACGATCGCAAGTAAAATTGATAAAGAAGTTCATATTGATGGATGGAAGATAAAGGATTTTGGCATTAAAATAGATGACCATACATATGAAACAAATTATGGCGACCCTGATATTCCCCTGAATGAATACTCAGCTTTTTCCAGAACCACACTTCATTTTACAATCGAGCGGGAAGGCAAAGGACTATTCTTTAAACTTTTTATAGGTTTGTTTATTTCAGTGCTTATCTCTCTTCTTACTTTTTTTATCAACCCGCTGGATCTTGATCCCAGATTCGGACTTTCTGTGGGAGCAATATTTGCAGCTATTGCAAGCCAGTATGTTATTACTTCAACCTTGCCGCAAAATGAAAGGCTGACACTGGTTGATATTTTGCATGATATTTCGTTTATCTATATTTTCCTGTGTATTCTGATCTCAACAATTTCGCTTCATTATATGAAAACCGGCAAAGAAGCGCTATCGCAAAAACTAGACAGGTACAGTTTTTTTGTATTCGCTGTATCTTACCTGGTGCTGATAATTTACTTTGTTGGTAAAGCAATCTAAAAAATTTTATGACAACAAGAAGAGATTTCCTGAAAACAACAGCGGTATTGGCAGCCGGCACGGCAATATTGCCAAATACTTTCAGCATTAACAGAATTGTTAAGCCTAAAGTTGTGATAATAGGCGCCGGTTTTGCGGGTCTATCAGCAGCTTACAGGCTAAAACAAAAAGGGTGTGAAGTCACTATTCTTGAAAGCAGGGGTAGAGTGGGCGGAAGAGTTTTTTCACATCCTATTGATAAGGATGAAAATCTTGTAATAGAGCTTGGTGCTGAATGGGTTGGAGCATCTCATGAAAGAATGATTGCAATGTGTAAAGAATTCGGGCTGGAACTGCAAAATAACCAGTTTGAATCTCATTTGACATTTGCAGGCGAATACTTCCCGAAAGGTGCATGGGATTATTCCGCTGACTGGAAGCTAAAGTTTGAAAAGATAATCAAGGATTACGCCAATTTCCGCGAGGAAGATAAAAAACGACTTGATAAAATGGACTGGTGGAGATACTTAGCAAATAACGGAATAACAGAACGCGACATGCAGATACGCGACTTGCTTGACAGCACTGATTTTGGTGAATGTATACGTCATGTATCAGCTTACGCAGCAATTGCGGAGTATGCTGAGTCCAGTGAAAAAAATGAAATGGATTACAAGATAAAAGGCGGCAACAGCCTTTTCGCAAAAGCTCTTGCAGAAAGAATTGGTTCAGACAGCATAAAGCTGAAACACAAAGTAACCGAAATCAACCAGGCTGACGGTAAAGTGGATGTATTATGCGATAATGGTACCGTGTTTTCAGGTGATAGCCTTATCTGTACCGCTCCTACATACGCGCTGCTTAAGATAAACTGGAAGCCGGGGTTACCGGAAGAGAAAATGAACGCACTTAATGAGCTGCAGTATGCAAGAATAAGCAAGCATGCAGTACTATTTAATGAAAGATTCTGGAAAGCCGAAGATTTTGATATGGTAACAGATGTCTACGGACATTACTTTTACCACGCAACAAAGAACCAGCCCGGTACCAAAGGTGCATTGATATCTTACACCATTGGCGATAAAGCTGATGTTATAGCACGGCAGAATGATGAGTTCAAAGCAAATGTGATCAATGATTCGCTTAAAACTGCTTTTGGCGAAGTGAAAGATAAGATTGTTACTCAGTTGAATTATTATTGGGGCATGGATGAATATACAAAAGGAGGTTATGCACTATACGGCACTGGTCAGTGGTTTACGGTCATGCCTGTACTGAAGAAGAGATTTATGAATACCTATTTTGCAGGTGAGCATCTGGCTGACTGGCAGGGATTCATGGAAGGTGCAATTGTTACAGGTGAAGAAGCTGCTGATGAAATTGCAGGTTAATTATCACTGTTTAAAACTTTTTATGTAATCCAGCAATTCTTCATCAAGTGTTTTGATTGATTTACCGGTTACATCTTCAAGCTGTGTTATTCCTGTGTTATCTTTACTGTAACTATCCCTGAATGTTTTATAGTATTTTTCAAGTAAACCCTTTTCCTGAAGGTACATTAACAGGTATCTTGACTGAGCATAATAATAAGATGTTCTTTTGCCATAAAGCTCATCATCGTTAGTTTCCATAAGGTGCCTGAGACCTGTGTATGAATCCTCGTTTATGGCCCTCCTCAGCGGCAATATCCTGAAACTAAAGTCTCCAATCAGATTTCCGTTTTTGAATGTTGATTTCTCATTCAATGAAGCGAAACCTTCATCAAACCATGAAGGAGCATTTGGGAAATCAGCTTTGATGAACCTGTGGGTTATTTCATGCAGTATGCTGCCTTTCCAGCTTACGTAGCGGATAACAATTACATTTTTTGAGATCTTGTAGAATCCGTATGGTGAAATATCATTCTCCGGAATATCGTAATTTTCCATTACGAATTCTTTATAATTATCAAATTTTTCAAACAGGAAAATTGGAGTGACAACCTCCGGGAGTTTGTTTACATAATTGCCTGACATAGCTTCAATGGTGTTCCTTACATCGTTATCGATCAATTTATATGTCAGCTCATCATTCATATCCGAAAAGATTACAAAAAATCTGAACTTAGTTATTGACATTCCGTTTGGCATTTTTCCAGATTGAGCATTGATAACAGAACTGTAATCAAAGTTCGGGAACGTCTCTTCAAGCTCAGAGAGATTTTCCTTAACATCTACCCGTGATTCTGTTGAATCAGAAACATCGGGTTTGATATCACTTCTTTTTTCGCTGCATCCAAGCAGGATTGAAAGAATGATAAAAAGTATAATTATGAAGCTTTTTGCCATTAATTCCTGGTTTGAAAATATAACAATTATCAATCATATTTAATTTCAGCAATTTTGAAATCAAATGAAAGTTAAAATACTGGTTTTATGTACAGGTAATTCGTGCCGCAGCCAAATGGCAGAAGGCATAATCGGGTCCTTAAACAGCAATTTTGAGGTGTTTTCTGCCGGAACCCGTCCTGAAAAGAATGTTAATCCGTTTGCAATTGAGGTCATGAAAGAAATAGGGCTGGATATCAGCGGAAATTATCCCAAAAATGTGGATGAATTTACGGGTACTGATTTTGATTATGTAATTACGGTTTGTGATAATGCCCGTGAAATCTGCCCCGTGTTTACAGGAAATGTTAAACACAAGATACACAAAGGTTTCGAAGATCCGTTTAATGCAGCCGGAACTGATGAAGAAAAGAGAGTAGTTTACAGAAAAGTGAGAGACCAGATAAGAGAAGTGTTTACAGAGCTGTTCAGGAATTGAGTTGAAGCTCTGCTATCTTTTGCCGAAGCGAATGCGGAAAGTTGTGCCTGAAATATTTTCCATTACAATTGTCCCGTCAATCTGACCGACAAGAGTGTTAACAAGCTGCAATCCAAGTGATTTTGTTTCTTTGTAATTGATTTCCTTAGGAAATCCCACACCGTTATCACTGATTGAAATTTCATAGCCTGTATCAATCAATTTGAAATCAATACTGATTTCTCCTTTTCTTCCGCCGGGAAAAGCGTACTTCAGTGAATTGGATATCAGCTCATTGAGTATCAGTCCGCAGGGTATCGCAAGATCAATTCCCAGATTGATATCCGCTGAATTTACAACAACATCAATATCCCCGGATTTAGCTTTGAAAACATTCAATAGGTGTTCAGAAAGCTGTTTCAGATATTCAGGAAAATCAATTTCCGAAAAATCTTTTGACTGGTATAGTTTTTGGTGAACAAGCGCCATTGAGCGTACCCTGTTCTGACTGTCTAACAAAAGATCAAGAGAGCTTTCATCTTTTACATAACCTGACTGAAGTTTAAGCAGACTTGATACAACCTGAAGGTTATTCTTTACCCTGTGGTGTATTTCTTTCAGCAGAAGTTCCTTTTCTTTTAAGGAACGGCTTATTTTTTGCTCAGCAAGTTTTCTATCGGTAATATCGATAAGTATGCCGGATAAATAAGACTCTTTTTCATTTACCTTTACCCTGAACATATGATCTTCGATCCAGATAAAACCGCCATCTTTTTTCTTAACTCTGAATTCCATGTTAAGAATGCCATCATCGCCTGATTTGTGCCAGTTTGTAATTGAATTTTTAACTACAGGCATATCATCAGGATGCATAATGTTTCCGAAAAAGTACTTACTTTCAAGTACTTCGGAAGGTAAGTAGCCTATCATATCTGAAATGTTATCCGAAATAAAATCATTTCCAAGACCTGATTGGTATATAACAACCTTAGGCAGATTCTTCAGTATAGCTGAAAGTTTGGTCTCGGTTTCCAGCATTTTAAGCTGTGTCTTTTTCTGCTGGGTAATATCTATCATAATTCCCGAATAATACGGTTTTGAATTACCCGGGTTAACTTCGTACATATGATCTTCCAGCCAAACTATCTCGTTCTGACTGGTCCGTACTCGGATCTCATTGCTGATAACACCTTTTGCGCCTTCACGTTTCCAGTTAGATACCTTTTCATCATATATTACAATATCATCTTCAAGCATAAGATTGCTGAATAATGATTCATTTTTCATGAATTCTTCGGCAGGGTAGCCAAGTATATCCATGATATTCTCAGAAACGAAGTTTATTTCTTCACCATATTCATAAATTGCAACATTGGGCAAATTGTTCAGAACTGCTGTAAGCCTTGCCTGCGTTTGTTTAAGCCGCTGTTCTGATTCTATCCTTTCGGTAATATCAACAACCTGGGCTATTTGCTGGAAAGGTTTGCCAAGTGAATCACGCAATACATTCAACCTGAGATCTACATATACTATTCTGCCGCTTTTATGAATGTATCTTTTTTCAAAATGGAAGTTCGTTCCCGTACCGTTAATAGATTGTGCATGAACATCATTTTCAATTTCAATATCGTCAGGGTGAGTGATATCTTCAAAAGTCATAGTCAAAAGCTCTTTTTTAGTGTACCCGATAATATCGCAATAAGCTTTGTTGACTTTGATGAAGCTCTTGCTGAGGTCTGTTAAGGCCATCCCAATCGGAGCATTTTCAAATATAAGCTGTAACTGCTGTTCGCTTTCCTTTAAGGCTACTTCAGCGCGCTTCCTGGCAGTAATATCCCTTCCGACAGTCTGGTACTCTATAATTTTTCCTGTGTCATCCAATATCGCTGTATCAGTCCACCTTAGCCATCTGATCTCGCCATCCGGTCTGATCACCCGGTGAGTAAACTGCCCAACCGGGTTATTCATATCAAGCGACATAAAAAATCTTGAAAATCTCTCAAGATCTTCAACGGGCATTTGCGGTATGTAGCGCCTGCCAATCAGCTCTTCCCTGGTCTTGCCGAAAAAATTACAGTAGACATCATTCACAAATGTGAATGTGCCGTCAGGTTTCCAGCGGGTTATCATTTCTGTTTGCTGTTCCACAAGGGTTTTGTATCTTTCTTTGCTTTCCATTAGCTCTTTTTCCGTGATCTTCCTGTCGGTCATATCAATCAGTACGCCGTACAATGAAGCCGGAATGCCGTCTTCAAGAACTATCGAAACAATATCTTTGAACCACTTTACAGAGCCATCGCAAGCGATCATTCTGTATTCAAACTCATGATCTTTGTTAAGAGAAATATTGTACCTGCTGAAGTGTGTTGCCCATTTTTTGTCATCTTCCTGAAGGTGTTCATACCAGAATCCTTTGGTGAACCATTCATGGGTTGAGTATCCCAAAATAGCTTCTGCCATCCGGCTTACATATGTGAACCTGTATAGCCGAAGGTCAAATTCGTACGTAATTACATTCAGGCCTTCAATAAGATCCCTGAATCTATCTTTTACGAATGTATTTACCTTGTTTTCTGTGTAGTCCAAATGATATATAAATTCCTTACAAGGAAAACAAAATAGGTAATAAAAAGTAGAATGTAATTAACGTTTATTAGGGATAAAAAAAAATCTTAAGTTTATTTTTTACATAAACTTAAGATTTAGGCAGGTTAAATTTATAGGTTTAGTTTAGTTTAAAACTAAACGGAACATTTATCCATACTTTAACGGGTTTATTGCTCTGCAAACCCGGGGTGAATTGAAGCTGTTTTGCTTTATCTTTTACTTCACTGTGGAATACTTCAGGTCCGCTCATTGAACCAATCTTTATTACATTTCCATCAGGACCTACAAGAACTTTAACAGTTACTTTGCCTTCAATGCCTGTTTCAACAGCAAGATCGGGGTATTTCATATCTGCTCTTACCTGCGATAGATTTATACATTCCGGTACAACATCAACTTCAGCACTGTTATAAGTAGTATTCACCGGGTCTTTAATAACATCATTTACCCTGCCATCAATTTTAATGTCATTAACTTTTATGTTATCATTTGATGCAATTATTATTGTATCACCTGTTCTGGAAGTTGTAGTATTGATATTATTCAGTTCATCCTGAGTTTTCAGCACTACATCATCAGCATCAGATTTTTTCACGGGCTGCGGCTCAAGTGATGAAAGGTCTTTTACTTTCTGCACTATTTCTTCTTCCTTTACCGGGGGAATCTCGGTCTCATCAATTGGCGGAGGCGTGAAATCAATATCCGTTATATTGATAGGAGTTTTAGGGTTGAAAGGAATATCCTTAGCATTTGACTGATTTATATAGGCAACAAGCATATATGCGGCAATCAACGCTATATGGATAGTCACAGCAACGATAAATCCTTTCAGAGTGTATCCCTGCTGAAGCTTCTTTAATTCAGGAGCTCCGTACTTATCATTGTTTATGAGTGTTATTGTGTCGTTCATGATTTCCTCCTTTTACAGGCTGAATGTTTGCCCTTTCAAATTATACTTTGTAGTAAGTTTATTGTTCCTGAGTATAATTACCTATTGTTGTTTTGAAGGGGTAGCAGTATTATTGAAATCAATGAAATTTATACATATTTTGCATGTTATATGAGTACAAATCAGCTTAAAATATGGGGTTTCCTTATAATTTTTCTTGTTTTTACAACCTTTGGATGCGGCAGCAAAAAGCAGGGAAAAGAAAAAGACAATAAGGATAAGCCAAATACAGAAAAGGAACAGGTAACCAAAGAAAAAATGCCCGGCGGTAACGGAAGTTTAAGTGATTATGATATTTCATCAGCTTCACCTGATAGAGTGAACCTGCCATCTGAACTTATCGAAGTATCCGGCATTACTTTCACTGAAGATAACAGGATGTTTGCCCATGGAGATGAAGATGGTGATATTTTCGAAATAGACCCCTTAACCGGAAAGATAATTAAGAAATTTTACCTTGGCAGTCTGCTTGTTATAAAAGGTGATTTTGAAGATATTACTTATGCAAAGGGTAAATTTTATTTAGTGGAATCTAACGGTAAGTTGTATGAGTTCACTGAAGGAAACAATGGTGAATTTGTTAAATACAATACTTACAAAACTTTTCTTACCGGTAAGAATGATGTTGAAGGTTTATGCTATGATAACGAAACAAATTCATTGCTGCTTGCCTGCAAAGAATCAGGAGGTAAGGATTATGGCAAAGATAAAACTGTGTATTCATTTTCGCTTGATAACCTAGAGCTTGACCAGACTCCTCGTTTTATAATATCAGCTGAGGATATCAGAAATAACAGTGTAGAAGGCAAATTCAATCCTTCAGGTATTGCGAAAAATCCCATAAGCGGAAGCTTTTACATAATTGCTGCCAGGGGAAATACTATACTTGAGTTATCCAAAACAGGTGAGGTTCTAGACCAGGCATCTTTGCCCGAAAAAGTGCACATACAGGCCGAAGGCATTGCATTTAAAAATGACGGAACTCTGTTCATTAGCAATGAAGGAAAAGAAAAACAGGCTTATTTCGTGGTATATAAGTTAAATAAATAGATCTGACTTAAATTTTTACAGCAAGTTTTTCAGAAACTGATTTAAAAAGTGCTTCATCCAAAATACCGGAGGCAAAATGTTGTTTTGTAAGTTCATTCTTCCAGCTCTTGCAGTTTTTTTTAATATCTGTCTTTTAAACCAGTCTTATTCACAAAATGAAAATGATTGGTTTTCTGAATATCAGACCATAGTACCCGGAAAGAACTATGAAGCAGGTGCTTTCCATGAGTTTTTCTTCGGGTCACATTGGCGTGATATCTGGACAACACCTGTAAAGGTTGGTATTGTGAACCTTGAAAAGTACGGCGGCGGTTTAACTCCTTTGGAAAAAGGGGGAGGGCTGCAAACCAAAGCGCTGAAGTTCAAGGGCGGTGACGGAAAGGAATACAAATTCCGCTCGCTTGATAAGGACCCTAAAAAAACTCTGCCAGCTGAACTGCAGGAATCAATTGCAAAAGAAATAATCCAGGACCAGATAAGTTCATCAAATCCTTATGCCGGCTTTGTAGTAAATCCTATCCTTGATGCCGCAGGAGTCTATCATTCAGAATATACTTTGGTTGTACTTCCCAATGATCCCTCTTTAGGGGAGTATCAAAAGGAATTTGGCGGCTTGACAGGGATCATGGAAATTGTGCCGGATGAAGCTCAGTTTGAAGGCTCAAATAAGGTTATCAGTACTGTAAAGCTTTTTGAAAGATTAAATAAAGAATTCGATGAATCCGTTGATAGCAGGGAATTTCTGAAAGCGAGGCTGCTTGATATATTCTTAGGTGATTGGGACCGCCACAAAGATCAATGGAAATGGATTCGATACAAAGAAGGTGAAAGTAAAGTGTACAAGCCGTTCCCTATGGATAGGGACCAGGCATTTGCAAAATTTGACGGAATTCTTCCGTTTGTTGCAGAGCAAAACATTCCCCAGCTGAATAATTTTGGCTACAGCTATCCGGATATGCGTTATATGACTTGGAGCGGAAGATACCTTGACCAGCGTTTCCTTGCTTTCCTTTCCCGAGATTCATGGGATGAAGTTGCAGACGAAGTTATAGGCAAACTGACAAATGAAGTAATTGAAAATGCAGTAAAAAAATTGCCTCCGGAAGTCTATTTAAAAGCAAAAGATGAGCTGATATCGAAATTAAAATCCAGAAGAGATGAACTCAAAGAAGCATCAAATGAATATTATGGACATGTGAATTCTGTAGTTGATATTTATACAACAGATAAAGATGATCTGCTCAGAATTGGTTTTAACCCGGTGACCAACACATATGATCCCAAAAGTGATAACAAAGATTTCACGGAAATTATGACTTTT
>CAZQYL010000032.1:0-4508 GCA_964597425.1 uncultured Ignavibacteriales bacterium
GCTCCCATCGACTAGGGGTTAGGTCATCACTCTTTCACAGTGGAAACACGGGTTCTCCCGAAGGGACTCCTTCGGAGGAATCCCGTTGGGAGCGCGAAAAGCCTCAAAATCATATGGTTTTGAGGCTTTTTTATATTCAAAATTAATTATATTCACAAAATAAGTATGTAAGGTTAATCAAACATCATAATATGAATAAATTACAGCTATTTATTGCATTACTTGGCGGTTATAATAAAGGCGACCTGCTTGAATCACATAACCTCTTCATTGGTGTAGGTACTGATCTGGAATCAATGAAATCACAAATGAAAGAGTCATGGCCCGCAGCAACGCATCTTGATGCTTACATGATACTCAATCATGTGGATGGATTTGATATAAGTATTAAAGAAGGGGTTCCTGTAGAAAATGCTGAGTCACAATTCCCGATGCTTGTTATAGGTAATATTGGTTATTACAGGGAAGGTCACTTCACGGAATTTCACAAGTTAATGCCGTTTGTGATCAGGGATGCAAATGAGAGCATTCATGAGAAATTAAAACGCGACCCTGATTTTGCCGAAGGTCAGTCACTTGCTGAAGCAACCCGCTCTCATTTAGATGATAAACATGTTATCACCGCATTTGATGTTGATGACGTCATCAATGTGCAGAAGAATATTTCGGGGTATGTTATAGAACTGGTACCTTCAAACGATAAAACCGAAAATGTACTTAAACTTGGCTATCAGTTCACAGACCTTAAAAAGATGTAGATGTAACTGATCACAATTTTGTAATTTTACCCATTTTTATGGGACACAAATTGTATTTTTCCTTTAAAAGCGGTCAATTATTCCCTTTTTCATTCTGCAATACACAATAACAATGTGACAATTTCAATAATTTTTCTTTGATTGAGATCTTTATTATCTGCAATTTTATGTCATCTATTTAAAAACAATGATATAAAAGGAGAGTTTTATGAAGAGATTATATTCAAGGGCTTTACCAATATTGCTTTTTTTCTTTGTACTCATTTTCAGCTGCTCCGATGATAATACTACTACAAATCCAACTGACCCGGGAGGCGGAAACGGAACATCTCAAAGTGTAACCTCTGACCAGCGGCAGAACATAGAATTCGATGGCTTCAGGCTTGAAGTTCACACTGGCGATGTACCCAGGAACAGCAATGGTACAGCCGGTACAGTCACATTTTCACTTAATACATCAAGTGAAATTGAAAGCGGAACTCCACCGGTGCCTTCATCAGTCACGGTAATTGGTAAGTATCTTAAAGCAGGACCCGAATCATTCAGTTTTAATTCGCCGGTACAGCTATTTTTTCCGGCAGAATCTCAATCCTCACCGCAGGACCTGGCTGTAATGCTATATTCTGATGCAACTCAGGACTGGAGAATAATTCCCACTTCTGCAATTGATACAGCCGGCAGAAAAATAGGTGTCAATCTTCTTTCACTTGGTTATTATGTACTGGTTAAACAGAATCTTTCTGATAACACAGATTTCAGACAGGGCGGTTGTGTTTATGATTGTCCCCCTGAAGTGTTTATGAACTACATACTAACAGTTCAGAGTGTATCACCTGAAAAACCTTCAATACTCAGTCAATACAGCGGGGGTCTTATTGGTCAGGCTTACATGGGACCAATTTTTCTGGGTTGCCAAACTGATAGGACGAAAGCTATAGTACCCCAGGGTTCGATCAGCTTCTGGGTTACCAGGAGTAATTGTCAGGCAAACCCTCCTGTAATTGAAACATACAGTATACCCGCTCCTGTAACAGTTAGCGACCCGCTGGTATTCAGCGGCTGGTCCACTTATGATGCTCAGGTATACGTTCCTTTCTGCCTGCCTGCAGGCGGTTCATGGGTAGCGGGCAGACCCGAAAACTGGCCGCCTGCAACCGTTCCGGTTGGAACAGGTATACTTCAGGCAACATTAACTTGGATAAATACATCAAGCAATGCAGCTGATCTTGATCTGCACCTGTACGGACCAAACAATCTTCATATTTTCTGGCAAAACACAACCAGCGCTAACTTCTCACTTGATAGGGACTGGCAGTCACAGAACGGAAATGCTATCGAAAACATTTTCAGTACTACAACCACTGTGCCATCAGGTGATTACAGGGTAAATGTAGCGCATTTTCAGGGATTCGCTAAAAGTTTTAATTGCAGGGTAATTGTAAACGGTAGTGTCACAAATTATTCAGGTAATTTGGGAGGCGGCTCGGTTGATGTAAGAACTTTTTCAATTCCATAAACAAAACATCCATACAGGCGTGCCTTAAACGCCTGTATTACGGATAAGTTACCAATCTACCTTTATTACCTGTCACATTATTTTACATTCGTAACCAGAACCATGAGATATCTGTGAATGTTTTTATAGTTAAACAATTATAAAACAACAGAAAGGCATTTATGCAAAACAAATCCGGATTTAAATCATTAATATTGATATTGTTTGGTTTAACAATAATTTCAATATACGGATGCGGTGATGATAATATTTCAGTTACAAATCCGCCCGGCAGCACATCATTCATTAGCGGCACTATTTCAAACTATCCCGGTGGAAGCACCATAGTCAAAGCAAAATTAACAGCCGGAACTCCTTCTGATTCATTCTTTGCAGGTATAGATACGGTTGATAATAATGGTATGCTGAATATGAATCTTGCTACCCCGCCTTTTAATTTTCTGGTTTCCTTTAATTCCGGAACAATACCGCCCGGTGTAGTGATAAGTGATACTACCACCAGGGCTGCACAATTCGGTTCATTAAGAGTCTATGGATTCTCAAATGAGTTATTAGGCGAACTTCAAAGGAAGAATTTTACTGATTCGCAAACAGTTGGTTCTTTCGTGGTACAATATCTGTATTCCACAAAACCATTTACCATAACCGGCTCTGATACAACTGTAAACCTGACTGATACTACTCTTTATACTTACAACCTGACTTTTGCCGAAGGCTGGAACGCGTTTACATTAAGAGTTGCAGAAAAACGCGCAAATTATACCAAATATGAATTCGTTTCAGGAGATGCAGCTGGTGCTGCATGGTATTACGCACCTGTTATAATTGATATAAGAAGAAACAAGAATTTTTTAGTTAACTAAATTCAAACCTGCAGCAAAGATCAAACAAGGGGCTTCGGTCCCTTGTTTTTTTGCAAATAATCTTCTGATAAAAAGGAGAACCTCAATATTCCTATTGAGGTTCTTAAATTTTTTCAAAAACAGAAAAGCCAAAACGCATTTCAAAAAAACTCAAGAGCAGTTAGTACTTTCTGTAATAATACTCCTTTTCATTCACACCCAGGTAATAGTTAACTCCAACCTGAAATGATCCCCATGCAAACTGCCTGTAACCTGAATAAAGCTGACCGTTACTAACTTTCTGATCGTTCAAATTCAGCTCAAGGCTGTTATCCGGTAATTTGCTTTCTTTCAGCCATAAATTGGCGTGAGTGAATTTAAGCCCGAAGCTTAGACCTACACTTTTTGAAAGAAGATATTCAAATCCGGAATATACGTTGACCCCAATCCTGAATGCGGGATTAATGCTGAAATCATGAGAACCTCCAGTATCAGTTATTCTCGTATTCCCCGAAATAATACTTGCAAGTAAGCCAATTCCGGCATAAGCCCTTAGTTTGAGCCCCGGGTTAAAGTTATCTTCTATTCCAAAACCGAGTGAATACACATCATACTTCACATAATCCTGTTCCTTCTGGTCAGCAAACATTTTATTGAACTTGCTTGTGAACCTGTTATACATCAACGCAGAAGTGAGCCTCAGATTTCCGGCTTTGTGTAAAGGATATTTAGCAGTTATGTTTGCACCAAAACCGTGCCTGACGCCAAAATTCTTTCCGCTTATGAACTGGTCCTGGTTCAGGTCGCCGTTATCATTTGCAGAAAGTTCAAACACACCGTAATCATAATCAACAGCAAACTGCACAGTTAATACCGGTGCATTCCGGATAGTTAGTTTTATATAATCGTGTGTTTTGTAGTCTGTTGAATCTGAGCTGCTCTTTTGAAAAGATCTTGTTTCAGTTTGGGATATTGGATGGAGGCTGATAGAACACAAAAGGAAAAGGGATAATAATCTTCCAAGAAGAATCATAATACCTCCCGCAATGTTTATTTAGAAACTTTGGATAATTTATCCTAACACAAAAATAATACAATATTGCCGCCATTGATACATAATTACATGAACATTTTCGTTTCATTCCACTCTATCACATAGAGTACACTCGCCTTCGGGCGGGAGCTGAATATCATAAATGAAATTCCGTTTATAAATCATCACATTCATTTACATATTGTTACAGCAAAAACAGAAACTTATGATATATTTGTATGGTAGAAAAAGTAAATTCATTAATTAAAATATGATCATATGAAAACCGCAAAATTTCTACTAGCTTTCTGCCTGATGTTAATTTCTTTCAATTCTTTGCTTGCCTCAAATTCCGGCAA
>CAZQYL010000032.1:4608-14909 GCA_964597425.1 uncultured Ignavibacteriales bacterium
GACCAGGTTAGCGAAATTCTAAGCTGGTTCGTGTTTGAATCCAACAAACTTGATCTTGCAAAATTCACTTTTAAAAATACAGTCGATAGAAATAACTATTACAAACTGTATGATATATTTGTGTTTGAATCAAATGTTGTTGATCTTGATAATTACGTAAAGAATTTCAGATAGATATGATTACACAGAAATGCCGGTCAAATTTAGTTTTGACCGGCATTTTAATGAAATTTACCACGTATTTCTTGGTTGTTATTTTACAAGTATCATCTTTTTAGTTTCTGTAAATGAACCCGCACTCAGTCTGTAAAAATATACCCCGCTTTTAAACCATGAAGCGTCAAGATCTACTTTGTACGATCCGGCACTCAATCTCTGATTAACCAACTCTGCAGTTTGTTGTCCCAGTTCATCAAAAACAATTAGCTTTACATCAGAGCCATGCGGCACTGAAAACTGAATATTTGTCACCGGATTAAACGGATTTGGGTAATTCTGATTCAATGAGAATTCCCCGGGAATTGAATTTGAAATAACTTCTATTCCAATAGGATTTCCGCCATTAGTAGTTTTTCTAATTGTTCCGTTACTGCCAACAGCAAATCCTGTAAACTCATTCAGGAAACAAACATCATTGAAGGACGACGAATAGTTTGATACCTGCTGATACCAATTGTTTCCACCCGCAGGGCGTTTGTATATGTTTCCCCCATTCCCACAAATATAGAGATCAACTCCGTTTGAGTTAAAACCCTGAATACTGAATGAAGGACTTATAACAGATAATAGAAACCAATTTACCCCGCCGTTCGTTGTTTGGTATACTTTTCCATTATCAGTACCGGCGTACCCGGTGTTTACGTCTGTAAAATAAAGCGAGAATATTGCAGAGCTCTCATTGATATTTTGAATAGTCCAGTTTAACCCTGCGTTTGTTGTTTTCGCGATCTTTCCTCCTGAGGCAGAAAAATAAGCCGCATTTCCTGTCAGAAAACTGCTGTAGTAATTTTCTGAAGGCAGCCCGGTTGAAACTGTAGTCCAGTTGTTTCCGCCGTTTGAAGTTATGTACATCTGTGTTCCATATGATGCGGCTAATCCATGTAACAGGTCAAAAAATATCAGAGTACTTAAGTTATTGCTCCCAAGATCCACAAAAGACCAGTTTGCCCCGGCGTTTGTTGTTTTATGGAAAGAACCATCAACACCGGCGGCATAAACATGATTGGAATTTATCGGATTAATGAAAATTTCATTTATGTTATATCCGCCCAGACCAGCCAATTGCTGAAAAGACCAACCTTCCCCCCCGTTTGTCGTTTTATAGATCATTCCTGCCGCGGAACCGATATATCCGGTTGAAGAATTGGCAAAACGCACAGTAAATATTGACATGTTAACAGGTGAATTGACTATTTCCCAATCGGCAAATAGAACCGCGTTAAAGAACATTAAAACTGAAATTATTTTTTTCATCACAATAGGTATTTTATTTACTTAATTATATAATTCCTTGTATAAGTCTTTCAGAGTGAAGCTCCTTTACAGGTAAAATAATTACTTTCAAGGAGCTTATTAACTCTGCCTATGTGATGTAGGAATTAACTTTTATCAATTGGGGGTTTCAAGAAGTTTTCTTTTTATCACATAGTTTGATGGCACAAATTTATGATTATAAGTATAGCTTTTCAAAGAAAAGTATATTAATTTGTTCCACTTTACATAACAGGCAATTGCGGCCATTTTCTTGTTTTACGAAGAATTTTAAGCATTTTAGTGATGGTTTTGTACCAATTAATTATCAGAGTTTTATGATCAAGAGTATAATTGTTGAGATTTTGGAAAGATTTACCGGCGAAGAATTCAAACAATTCGGAAAATACGTGAACTCTCCTTTTTTCAATTCAAACAAAAAGCTTGTGTCAGCTTACGTTTATTTCAAAAGATTTTTCGGAAATTATGGAGATCCTTTATTTAACAAAGAGGGTTTATATTCAGAAGTGTTTCCCGGCACAAGCTACCGCGATTCGGAAACCAGAAAACTGCTTTCCGGATTATATAAGCTTGCTGAAGGTTATATGAGCCAAAGAGTTTATGATAATGATGATTTCGGAAAGAACATAAATCTTGCAGGAAATCTCATATCAAAAGGTCTGATTTCAAAGGCAGAAAAAATTGTTGAATTACTTGAGGAACAATCACAAAATGAGAAAATTGACGGGCAGCATTATTTTAGTGACCTTATGAAAATTCAGATAAAGAAGAAAACTATTGAGTTAAAAAAAGAATCATTTCAAACCGGGAACTTAACTGAAGATAAAATAAATTCATACCTGCTTAATTATTTTGTATCGTTTTCCACAAAAATAATTCAAAATATCAAAGCAAAACAATATTACAATTTGATCCCACAGGAACATTTTCTTACAACATTTTTTTTGATGTTAGATATTGATAGATTCATAAATTGGCTCAACAAAACAAAACAAGAGCATTCAGAAATACTAATTATAAATCTGTGTATAATAAAGTGCGTAAACGGGAAATACGATAAACAGATCTACCGTAAATTCAAAGAACTTCTTTTAAAGAACTTCTCAATGTATTCGCACTCTGAAGTTAATAATTTATTCACCTGCCTTCAGGGAATCATGATACAAAGAATAAGAGAAAACGACCCGGAAGCCCTTCAGGAACTGTTTGAAGTAAATAACCTGATACTGAATCATAAAGCTTATGCATACTACCCGGGCGGAAATATGCCATACTCAGTTTTTGTGACAATGGTCACAATTGGAATAAGCATCAAGAAATATCAATGGGTTGAAAACTTTATAAAGAATTATACAAACCTCTTACATGAAAAGCACAGGTCGAGTCTTTACAATTATGCATTGGCAGAGCTCACTTACAGGACGATTTCAACAAATGAAGCATTAAAATATGCGGCTAAAATAGAATTTGAAGGCTTTTTTATGAAGCACGAGGTAAATATTTTAAAACTGAAGATATACTATGATGAAAATGATTTTATCGCAGTTCATTATTTATTGGATTCATATAAAAAATTTATTGAAGGAAACAAATTTGTAAGCGGTCCGCAATATGAGATTTATTCAGGATTTATCAAAGTTTATTCCGAAATGGTGAAATTGAAGGAATATGAAGACAAAAATGCAGCTGCAATTTTGCTTGCTAAAACAGAAGAAATGACGAATGTGCAAAATAAAGATTGGCTTCTGGAAAAATTAGCGGAATTGATATAGATCAATAACCTATTTCTTTTTTTTATTCATCATCTGAAAATTCCAGCTGAAGGCAAGCCCCTGATCCATTGGATAAATTACCTGGTCATCTTCAGCATCTATTTTTACATTAACCTGCATTCCCTGCTGAACCTTTGGTGCGCCCATTGGATATACTTCCCAAACACACTTTGCCCTGTAAGGTTCTTTAAAGGCATTAGAGACTTCCAGAGTAAATTCATATCCCTGGTAATATCCGCCGTTTCCGGTTCCCCTTATTCCGGCGGCATGAGATCCAATAATAATTGCTTTTCCCTTTTCAGCTTTTGCGATCCTTGCATCTCTTTCGGCAAGCATTTTTGCTCCGCTTTTTGAAGCATACATGAAAAACCCTATTATTGCTGCAAACACTCCTACAATTATTAATACTTCTATCATACCTTTTAGATATTAATTATTAAAATCCCATTCGTTTTTCTTCATGAATCTCTGTTGGAAGTTCTTTTACATCATCAATAGTTACTGTTTTTATCATTTCGGGTGTTCGCTTTTCCTTTGAAATTTCGGCAAGCCTCAAATTCTGGTTCTTTACAGCTTCGCCAAGTGACTTCCTTATTTCCCGTGCATTACCAAAGAATTTATCCCTGGAGCTATGGAGTGAGAGAATATGTTTTTTGAAATACTCAGAAGCATCAGTATCAAATTCAAGCTCCTGCGAAGTTAAAATTACTTTTGCAATTGCAAACAACTCATCAGGAGAGTAATCAGGGAAGTTGAATTTCCTGTCGAAACGTGATTTTAATCCGGGGTTCATCTTAAGGAAATTCTCCATCTCTCCGGTATAACCCGCACAGATAACAACAAACTCGCCGCGGTTATCTTCCATTCTTTTCAGAATTATCTCTATCGCCTCTTTACCAAAGTCATTATCGCTTGAGCCCATTAGTGAATACGCTTCATCAATAAAAAGCACTCCACCCATTGCTGCATCAATTTTTTCTGCGGTTTTTATGGCTGTCTGCCCGATATATCCGGCAACCAGTTCTTCCCTGTCTACTTCAACCAAATGACCGCGCTCAAGCACACCCAAAGACCTGAATATCCTTGCCATGATTCTGGCAACTGTTGTTTTACCAGTCCCCGGGTTGCCCGTAAATACAGAATGCAGTGAAAATGAGCGGGTTACATCTTTGCCAATTTCTCTGTAATACCTGACAAGTTTCACCATTTCATGTACATCACTTTTCAATTCCTGCAGTCCCACAAGTTTATTTAGCTCAGCAAGTGAATCTCGCATCAGCTCTTCATCAGGAGGTATATCCACATTCTTATGCTGCTTTTTCCGGAATATCTCTTTAATATCTTCTGCTGTAACCACTGAGATCGCTTTTTCATCAAGTGCTTCAAGATTAGTGTTTCCGTTCATTACTCTTAAACCCAGGTTCATTTTGCCTTCATCTACAATTGAATTCACGAACCGGGCATTACCGAATGTTCTATCTCTATCCCTGTATGCCTCCACAAGCTTGGTATAAAGGAACTCCTCTGCGTCTTTATCCATATCAACATCTATCTGCTCAGCATGGTAATTACCAATCTGCAGCAGTTCTGTTGGTGAATAATCAGGGAAATGGAAATTACGTGTAAACCTTGATTTCAAACCGGGGTTCGACTCAATGAAATATTCCATCTCATCCGGATACCCAGCAACGATCACAGCCAGGTCGCCAGGTCCATCGCTTAACTCCTTAATAAGGATCTCAATAACTTCCTTACCGTAATCTTTTTCCGTGTCACCTTTTCTTGCAAGGGCATATGCTTCATCTATGAAAAGTATTCCGCCTCTAGCCTTCTTTATTGCATCTTTTACTTTAGGACCGGTTTGACCGATAAATTCACCAATAAGGTCCGCGCGGTCAACTTCATGTACATGTCCTTTGGTTAATATTCCAAGATTCTTGTAAATCTTACCCAGCATTAAAGCAACTTTTGTTTTGCCTGTGCCGGGATTTCCTGTAAATACAGCATGCAGGTTTATTTTTTCTGAATCGTCAAAACCTTTTTCTTTTCTAAGCTTTACAAATTTTAGATAATCAAACAGGTCATTGATATTTTCTTTGATAGTTGCCAGCCCTATCATTTCGTTGATCTCTTTCATTATCTCAGCTTCAGTCAGTTCTTTTGAGGGCTCTTCTTTTCCCTGTGTTCCTAACAACGGGATGCCTTGCCCCGGAAGATAAAACTTGCCTGCATCAGGGTCTGATTCTTCTTCTGCCGCGAATTTTACATAAACTGTACCTAAGAGCTGCTCCAGCAGAACCACTTCAATGATATACTCTCCTTCATACCAGCTGCCTGCTTCCCTGCTTCCCCAGCCTCTGGCAAAGCGGATAAGCTTCATATTGTTATTGTAAGTATAATAGTCCCTTATTTCTGCAATATTATCACCAACATTGCTGCGAATCCTGATAAAAAACTCGCCCTGCCATGCTGTTTTACCGAATTGAAGATTCTCGCCTTCAATTTCTATCCACATATATCTTGCTTTTACTGCATTAAGAACTTTAAGGTAATTTCTCTGGCCGTACGGAGTATCTTCAAAAGGTCCTTCATATAATTTTATTGAGCTCAAGCTGAAATAAGGATTACTTTCCTGTGTTACTTCGCCTTCATCAAGCATATGAAAATTAGCAGTCCCAAGCATTACTCCTTCTGCCCATGCTTCCCACCGGTATGAACCTTTGGTCCAGTAAACTCCCGGATCTGCCTTGCCCCACGAATACCTGATATATGCAGTATCTTCTGCGCGGGTAATTGTTTGTGTAACAGGTTTATCGCAAAGTAAGTAGTTATTCACATCAAATGCTTTGAAGTTCACTGTTATTTGCCAGTCTGATTCATCAAATTTAAGATTATTCAGGGCAAGCTCAACATAAATATATTTAATTGATTTAACGTTAAATACCTGCCTGTATTTTTTCTGTGAACCGTAAAGCCATTCATTACTGCCGTGAACTTTTAATGATTTGAATTTGTAATTTCTCGTCTGAACTGTATTATTCTGTACCATATTTTACAATCATAAACGTATGTTATTTTAATTTCAATGTAAAACAATAGATTCCTGTAAAATAAAAAAGGCGCTAAATTTAGCGCCTTTGGCAATTTGATTTATTATTTTTTATTTGTTGAGCCAGGCTTTTCGAATAACAAGCTGCGCTTCTGTTGGAGCTTTCACAGGCTGAATTACAAACTGCTCTTCTTTATCAACCAGGTAAGTTTCAGCTTTCAGAACTTTTTTTACCAGACTGGCACCATTACTTTTTCTCATTACCGTTATTTCTACTTCATCTCCGGGTTTGGCATTTTTTTCAAAATCACGGCTTATGAACCGTAAATTGTGCGCGTTCACTTTATTTCCGTTAACTGCAATCACCCTGTCTCCGTTTTTCAGACCCAGCTCTCTGCCAAAATCATAAACTTCAACCACTTCCAGAGTGCCTCCCTCTCCAAACTCTAACGCAGCGCCTATCATTGCCGGGACTTTTTGTGTTATTTTATCAAAGTACTCATAACCTGCATAATCCAAAAATTGTTTATAAGGAATTCTGCTGTTTCCTTCTACATATAGTTTAAAAAATTCCCGCACTTCAGGATATGTCATTTCTGTAATGATATCAAAAAGCTCTTCATCTTTGAATGCAGAATCCGGTCCGAATTTTTTACCAAGATCACTCTTCAGGTTTTGCAGCCCGTATTTGCCTTCAGATAGTTTCAGTAAATAAAGATCCAGGCACATATTGATCAATGCACCCTTTTGATAAACATTGATGTATTGAAATTTGTGAACATCCAAAGCACCCTTGCTCAGCTCAGTAAAGGGAAGTGTATCGTTTAGATACAGCATTGAAAAATACATCTTCTGCTGAATTTTACTGAAATATTGTTCAGGTGTTATAATGCCGTGTTTAACCTGTGAATGGATTGCATAATACTCCGTGGAGCCTTCATAAAGCCACAGATGTTTGCTCATAACCGGGTTAATGAAATCAAAATCACCAATTTCCTCCGAATGTATTCCAAGCGGAGTTACAATATGGAAAAATTCATGTGATACAACATCTCTGAATGGCTGTATGAACTCTTCATTGGTAATTTCAGGGTAACAAAACGTTGTTGATTTAAAATGCTCAAGTGCCCCGGCTGAATTGGATTTAAAACCGCCATCTGCCAGGTAAACAAGTATTGAATATTTATCCGTCGGCAGTTCGCCGCCAAGATATTCACCCTGGGCTTTGAATAATTCAGCGGTATGCTCAGCAAGATATGATGCAGTGATCTTTTTATTTGGTGAAAATACAGAAAGCATAACACGGGTATTACTCACCATCACAGATGCTGTATCGGGAATCGCGTACATCATCGGGTTATCATGCAGCTCAAAATAGTTTTTGGGATAGTAGTAATCTGTGTTACCTAATGTTGAGTTAAGCGGTAATGAAGTTGCCCCATAAAATCCTTCCGGTCTCGTTATGGAAAGTGTATAAGGCATATCTTTGAATCCTTCAAAATATCCTATCAATGTATAATTATTCAGCATAAATACTCTGCCTGAATCAATGCAGGTGCCGGTGGGCTCAAATACAACCGGTGCGTTATCCGAGTTATAAGTATCTTCAACGCGGTATTTTATTCTATATAGCCTATCCGCATTCGATATTTCCCAGATATTAGTATCAAGCCTGTTCACATTAAGTTGGCGACCTTCTTTATCGATCGCAGTAAAATCCGATACAAATCTCCCGAAATTGTTAATAACATATGTCCCCGGCACGATCTTTGGCATGTAATATTTTATGGTTGCTGTGTTTATCTTAGGGGGCTCCACTTCTACCATTAGTTTATGATCCCGGGTCGCTTGTGTCAGATCGATCGCTGCAAAGGTACTGGGTTCGTTTCCAATTTCGGGACCATCAACCTGAGAACTTATAGTATTAAATCCAGAAAGGAATAAAACAGCAATAAAAGTGATGTTTTTGATACTTCTCATCAGAACTTCAAATTAAATTATTTTAGTATTTATCTATTAGATGCACAAAACCCCCTTGAGGTTTCAAGAGGGTTTCAAATAAAAACCAATTATAAATTAATTTAGTTCACACAAACAGGCTGATTCCGTAATAGCATAAAGCGCCTACCAATCCCGATAGCGGGATTGTTAATACCCATGCCCATACTATTTTGCCTGCAACTCCCCATTTTACGGCTGAAAGTCTTTTCACACTCCCTACTCCTAAAATAGAACCTGTTATAGTCTGGGTTGTGCTAACCGGAATTCCGAACATTGCGGTCATAAGCAGAGTTGTTGCACCCGAAAACTCTGCGCAGAATCCGCCTATAGGTTTCAGCTTTGTAATTTTCATACCCATAGTCTTGACAATACGCCAGCCACCAAAGAGTGTACCCAAACCAATGGCCAAATGGCATGCCATTACTACCCATATGGGCACGTAAAACTCATCCTGAAATTTTGCAGCAACCATAACCGAAACAATTATACCCATGGTTTTCTGTGCGTCATTTGAACCGTGCCCAAAGCTGTAGAATGCCGCAGAAACAAGCTGCAGTTTTCGGAATACACTATCCACGGCCCTTGGCTTTTTATTCCTCACTATCCAGCTTGTTACAAGCATATTTATAAGTCCAAGAATAAAACCCATAACGGGCGCCAGGAAAATGAACAATACTACTTTTTCAAATCCGCCCCAGATAATTACATCCCAGCCAAGCTTGGCAATTGCAGCGCCGCCGTATCCGCCAATAAGCGCATGAGAAGAACTTACGGGAATACCATAATACCATGTAAAGATATTCCAGAATATGGCTCCAAGGAGTCCTGCAAGGATTATATAGATATCAACATTATCAAGTTTTACTAAACCGCTGCCAACTGTTTTTGCAACCGCCTCACCGAAAGCAAATGCCGCCGCAAAATTAAAAAAGGCTGCGAACATAACAGCCTTTTGCGGGGATAGCACCCCCGTTGAAACAATTGTTGCAATTGAATTCGCGGAATCATGGAAACCGTTCAGAAAATCGAATATTAATGCAATTATAATGACAACAAGTACCAGTTCAAACATATCCTACATATTCTTAATTAATATTCCTTCAATTACAGTTGCTGCATTCTGGCATTTATCAACTGCACGCTCAATTATTTCCAGTATCTCTTTTTTCTTGATAAGTTCAACAATATCTTTTTCGTTCTCAAACAGATCAAGCAGCGCATCTTTGAACACAATATCACCTTCAGTTTCCAGGGTTTTTACCTGCACAATTTTATCTGTTGTTTGCTTGGGATTCTGAAGATTCTTCACGACATCAAACAGCACATCAGTCTGTATCAGAAGTATATCAGTTAATTGTGAACCGAACTGCAGGGTTGTTTTAAGTTTGTACATACTCAGTCTCGAAGCTATCGTATCTATCGTATCTACGATATCATCCATTGAGTTCACAAGTGCGAATATATCTTCCCTGTCAATCGGAGTTATAAATGTATCGTTCAGGTCACTGATTACCTGGTGTGTCAGGTCATCGCACCTGTTTTCAATGAAATGGATCTTGCTTGAATACTCCGCAAAGTTTTCGTGCTTATCCATCATTTCATCAAGCATTTTGGCTGCATCCAGTACTGATTCAGCAAGCTCGATCAGAATATCAAAAAATTTGTTCTGTTTGGGCAAAAATCTTTTAAACATAAATGTTCAGATTTACTATTGTTTTGTTAAAAATCGTTAAAATTCGTTAAATTATCGATTTTTCTATTAAATTTTGGTTAGTATAATGTTAAAATTATATAAAGAACTTGAAAAACATAACCAAAAAAAATTGAATATTTTTTATTAATTTATTAGTAAAGGATTTAGCAGTATATATTAATGAAAAAAGAGGGGGTTACCCTCTTTGTTCACTGGTTACACTAAAACAAAATTATGCTTTTTCAGGAGTATCTTCAGGGTTAAAATCTTCTGACTGATGTCTGATAATCTCTCC
>CAZQYL010000033.1:0-14885 GCA_964597425.1 uncultured Ignavibacteriales bacterium
CCGCCACAAAATCGCATATTGTGAAGTCAACTTCGTGTCCCACAGCGCTCACAACGGGTATTTCGCACTCAAACACCGCCCTGGCAAGCATTTCATCATTAAACGGCCATAAGTCCTCAATTGATCCCCCGCCGCGCGCTATGACTATTATATCAATTTCAGGCAGCTTTTTGCTCTTAATCAGCCTGGGAATTTCGCTTAACGCCTCAATCACTGAGCTTGCCGCGGTTACACCCTGCACGCTCACGGGATATAAATAAATATTAAGTAATGGATATCTGCGCTTTGTGATGTTGATAAAATCCTGCAGAACGGCTCCCGTTTTTGAGGTAATCAAAACAACATTTTGGGGATACTTTGGCAGAGGCTTTTTGTGTTCCTCATCAAACAAGCCTTCTTCAAACAATTTCTGTTTAAGCTGCTCGAATCTGTACTGCAATTCCCCTGCGCCTTGAGGTTTGATCTCCCATACATCTACCTGGTAATTCCCCCGTGCAGGATAAACCGTCACTCTGCCTTTTACCACAACCTGCATTCCGTCTTCCGGGGTAAATAGCAGCGACTGGTTACGGGTCTTCCACATCACGGCATTTATCTGTGAGCTTTCATCTTTGATGGTAAAATAATAATGACCCGACTGTGTATGAATTTTAAAATTGGATATTTCACCAATTAAATGCACGAACTTAAAATTCTCTTCAATCAAAACCTTGATATAGGAATTAAGCTCTGATACCGTTAATATTTCAGGCAGATTTGCTTGCATCACCTCACAAAATTAATGTTCACATTTTCAACTACCCAGCCGCCTTTGATATTTATTGGAGTTGGGTAAAATACAAAAGGTTCGGAATAATCAAACGGGAAAGGATTGCCGTAGTCGTAAGTTGAGTTATTATTCTTATCAACATATGAAAACAAACTGTAAGATGCATCGAGGATATTTTTATAAGCAAAAACAGTATCGCGTGATTCAAAGCTGTATTTCAACAACGGAATAAGTGTTGGTGCAGTCAGCTCAATCTTTACCGGCTGATCGGTGATAACAAACTCAGTGTATTCACTGCTTACCCTGCCCCTTAGCTCACCAAATGAATTCACGCTCACCGTTCTGAACGGCAATGAAAAATTGTAAATTGTATCTATGCCGGTTTTCAAAGGAAATGTAATATTATACTTCCTGTTTGAAGCAAACCGGTTTGCGGAAAAAACTTCTACAAGTGAATCATTCTTCCAGTTGAACACAACCCTTTCAGGTGTGCCGTTCTCATCGGTAATTTTTAAGCTCTGCGTAAAATTCTCGCGGGTTGGTTTGTATCTTGAAAAGAAAATGAAAATGCTCTGTTCAGGAAGCACTGTAAGCGAATTATATTCAATTGAAGTATATACTATGTTAAGTGAATCCTTAAAATACTTTGTTACATCAAGCTCAGGCTGAATAGTTTCAACAGCCCCGATCAACTTCATGTTCATATCAGCATTGGTCTTTGTAGCAGAATCCAGTACATCAACATCATAAGGCAATACGCCGTAGCTCTCACGCTCGCCCGTATAAAGCAGGTTGCGGTCATCATCAATCACCGCAAGTACCCTGTACCTGCCTGCTGCCATATTGGTAAGTGTATAGCTACCTTCTGAATTAGTTTCAGTTGAGTAATCCGGCAGGTTTAATGTTGGGTCGTAGCTTTTGCTCAGGTCATAGGCGAAGACA
Organism: uncultured Ignavibacteriales bacterium; assembly: GCA_964597425.1. Lineage (GTDB taxonomy): Bacteria > Bacteroidota > Ignavibacteria > Tepidaquicellales > OLB5 > OLB5. Next base: position 1,712 of record CAZQYL010000033.1, read on the forward strand.
GATGTTACATTTTTGCCGGAGCCATATACTTTGCCGGAAATTGCCCCCATATCGATCCTGCTTCCGGTTGAAAAAGCGAAGCTGAAAGGTTCAGTAATTGCGTTGCCCCTGATATCTTTTAAAGCGGAGCTTACCGTTACAACAAATGTTTTATTCGCATCGATTTTATCCAGGTCCTTGGGGAATTTTACTTCAACATCCTTTGTGCCCCAGGCAAACTCAATATCACCCTTAACCTGCGGCGAGGTACGGAAGGCATCCTGAAAGCTGCGCCTATCGATATATTCATTGAATTCAAACGAAATAGTGTTACCACGGAAATTTACGGAATTAGGCTTCGGGGAAATTATCTTAACTTTTGGGGGAGTTTTATCCTCATCGCCGCCTCCCGGCGGCTGCTGGTTTGCGCATGAGTAAAACCCCGCAAAAACCACCATAATAACAACCCGGGTGATGAGATTTCTAACGTTTTCTATGGAATGGAAATTTTTCAATTAATCAAATATAGCAAAAATTTAAAAATATTCATAAATATATCGTATTGTAGGAATATCACCTATACCGTGTATTGGAAAACCCTCTCGTTGCTACCATATTTGTAGTAGAGTATATGACGATATATGGCATTTAAAATGAGTTAGTTACTCTACCTATTTAAGGCTATAATTAATGGTTATATGAAAAGGTCGACAAAACTAAAAATATTGAAAATCCCTCTGCTTGCAGCAATGAGTTTTGCACTGACCATGCATGTTCACTCTCAGAATGTTTCGGTGAACAATACGGAAATCAGCACTTCCAACGATAACGGTACCAATGTCATTATACTGGAAGATAATTCAACTGAAAGTAAAACAACCGAAACCAAAAAGACTGAGCAAAACACAAAAGAAACAACTTTAGAAGTAGAGAAATTTACTCCTGAAGAACTTGAAGGCGGTAATTGGGTTTTAACAGGCGTGGAAACAAAGAGTTACAACCTGATGAATATAACGAAGTGGAACACGAATGAAACAGGTATTAAGGCAATATGTACATGGAAAGATAAGATAGAGATAATACACACGGTAGAATCAGGGTTTAAATGGCAGGATCCCCCGAAAAATATGCAGCCGGGCGCTTATTTGAACTTAGAAGCGGTTTACACGAATATTGATTACAGCACTACTGCAAACATAAACACCGGTATTAAAATGTTCTTTGGACGTGCAGGCAGTGATTATAAGAATCCCGAAGCAAATTCGATAGAAGTATTGAAACTGAACAAGGATAACAAGCAGTACGCGAATGAGGTTAAAAAAGGTTTTTACTACGCACCAAATATGGCTTTTGATGCAACTAATATGTGTCAATTTATTGTTGACTGTTATGTAGGTAAAGACCATTACGTTACAACATACACATACACGTACCAAAAGTAAAAAATTATATGATTTTCTGCTATACCAGCTAACGCTGATAGTATTCCCTACTAATTAGCAGATGAACCGGGGCTTACATTGTAAGCCCTTTTTTTTTGACTGAAATTGAGCAAATTTCATCAGATTAAAACTAATAACACAGAGGCACAAAATCACAGAGAAATTACCAAAATCGAATGGTTGTTAAAACTATATTAAGGTATAATTTGTTAGATTATTTAAGCAAAACAATCAAATAAAACAAAATTAATGAGATACTCGACTGTAATTTTATTATTATTCTGCTTATCAGTCACCGCATTTACTCAAAATCCCGTAGCAATTACTGGCTATGGGGGTAATATTAATACTATTGCGTTTTCGCCTGACGGCAGCACAATTGCCGGCGGTGATGAGAATGGTAATCTGATCTTTACTGATCTTAATTCAATGACTAAGATTCACTCACTTGAAACGGGCTCGAACATTACAAGCATTAATTACTCGCCTGCTTCACTTGGTTTGCTTGTATACACAACTTACGAGGGCGAAGTAAGCATAATAAAAGCCTCCGGCAAAGAAGTTTACAGAAATTTCACAAAAGAGGGTGACCTGTATTACGCAGTATTTTCTCCGGACGGGAAACAATTAGCAATTGCATATACTAAAGAGCCCACCGAAAAAGAACAGGATAAAGGTATCAGGCTTAATTTTATTGTTGAGCTCTATGAAACCGGAAAGTTTGAAAAAACGAAAACTCTCAGGTTAAGCAAACCCAACGATCCTGATGGAGAGATGTTTGGCGCAAAACTTTTTGAATCATACCGCTATAATGCTTTCACTTGTGATTTTAACAGTACAGCATCATACCTGGCATCAGGCAGTATGGGCAAAAACATTGCAATTTACAGTTTTGAATATGGCAAGTTCGCTCCATCATACAAGGGTCACTCTAAAAGAGTGACCTCTGTTACATTCTCTCCCGATGGTACTTACCTTTGCAGCACAAGCAAGGATGAAACAGCGAAATTATGGAATGTAACTTCAGGCGGTTCTATAATAACATTAAAGGGTCACACAGGTACAGTTAATTCAGCATCATTTTCACCTGATAGCAAATATGTTGCTACTGCAAGCAATGATGAAACAGTAAAGATATGGGATGCGAAAACTTCTGCATTGGTAAATACGCTTGGCGTACCCGGCGGTGAAGTAATAACCGTAAAGTTCTCACCTGATGGCACGTACCTTGCTGCAGCCGGTACTAATGAAAAGATCATGATCTGGAAGACTTCTGAGATATTACAATAGCCCGTAAAAAAAATGAAGGGTCCTGTTTGGTCAGGACCCTTCGGGTTAATGGAGGAGGCTTTTTTTCGGGGAAAAGATGAGGTAGTAATCGTGTGTTAAACAGTATAAAGAGGTCCCGGCACGAGTCCGGTACGAAGCCAGGCCGCAACCGTAGTGAAGGCAGAGCACATATAAGATACCTTCTTCTGCAGGCCAGCTTCGTGACGTCAACCCCTATACTAAGCGTTTATCACATTTATCCATAGTGGGACAGTACTTTTTATATTTATTAAATTATTTATTTATTCAAATTTTTACTTTTACAGCTTACGTGGTAACAGTAAATGATGTTTAATCCATCTGCCTTCTTAAAAAAGCCGGTTTATCATCGTTGGATATTTTGAAATCATCTGAATTGAAATCGAAATCTTCAATATCCATTTCTTCATTCCTTGATCTGATCTTATTAAGATCTTCTGCGCTTAACAGGTCCTTCCTGCGGATAGTCGGGATATCCAAACCCTGCAGTTCCTGCTGTGTGCTGGGAATCTTCACAATGTTATCATCTGTATTTAATAACAGGTTCCTTGATTTTACTTCTTCCTTTTCAGGGTATGTGTTTGATTGCTTTGCCTGAACAGTTGTGAAGCCTGTTGCAATGATAGTAACAATAACTTCATCTTCAAGCCTTTCATCTGAAACAACACCCCAGATAAGCTTGCCGTAATTGCAGCCCGCAGCCTGTTTTATAAGCTCGGTCATGCTCTTAAGGTCAGATATCTTGAAGTTAGGATCGGCAATAATGTTAAGCAATATAGATTTAGAGCCTGCAATTGATACACCTTCGAGCAGCGGATTATCAATAGCTTCCTGTGTAGCCCTGAGAGCTTTGTTTTCGCCCTTGGCGTAACCAATACCCATTAACGCATCACCCATATCGCGCATGATGGTCTTTACATCGGCAAAATCAACGTTAACTTTACCCTTTTTGGTAATAATATCGCTTATGCCGCGTGTTGCATTGTAAAGAACGTCATCAACTTTCTTAAAGCTGTTTTCAAGTGTAACTTCTTCACCTAAAACAGTAAGCAGTCTTTCGTTCGGTATTACTATACAAGAATCAACTTCCTGTTTGAATCTTTTTAAACCTTCATCGGCTATTCTTAGCCTGTCATCACCTTCAAAATCAAACGGTTTGGTAACAATACCAACAACAAGCGCACCTGTAGCTTTAGCAATTCTTGCTACTGCAGGCGCTCCGCCCGTTCCGGTACCGCCGCCCATTCCTGCTGTAATAAAGACCATATCGCATCCTCTTACAACCTGTTCAATTTCATCGCGGCTTTCTTCAACCGCCTTTGCGCCTTTGGTCTCGTCCATACCGGCACCAAGCCCAAGCGTTGTGTTTCTGCCAATCTGAATCTTGATCTCAGCTTTGCTGCGCTCAAGGTCCTGTATATCGGTATTCAATGCGATGAAGTCCACGCTATCAAGACCCTTTTCTATCATATTATTGATAGCGTTGCCTCCTGCGCCTCCTACCCCAATAACCTTGATTTTTGCTCCATACGTAGCATCAGTAACAAGTGAAATTGCCATTTTAGTTGTCTCCTTCTCTTTCCCCATGAAAGAAATTTAAGTTTAAATTATTTATTAAATTCTTATTCAATTATTTATGTAAAATTATAATTCGTCAAACCAGTGTTTTATTCTTTCAAATACATTTTTAAGCCCCGGGTGTTTTTTACCCTTCAGTGATTTTGCGCTTTTTTTGTGGCTGAGATATTTCAGCCTGTGCAGAATGAGTCCAATGCCTGTTGCGTAAATCGGACTTTCAACTTCCTTTATCAATCCCCCGCCGATATCCATCGGCACGCCAAGATTAACTTCAGAACCAAGCACCTGGTTAGCAAGCTCCCTTGTACCGCGCAGCAATGAACCGCCGCCTGTTATAACGACGCCTGCCGGCAGATAGCTTTCTATTCCTGAGCGTTTAATTTCCTGACCTGCAAGTACGAATAACTCTTCCATTCTTGCCTGTATAATCCTTGAAATAATGCTCTTTTCTATCTTTAATGGTTTTCTTCCTTTTATTCCCTGTATGGTAATGATATCATCATTGATAATTTCACTAACCATCGCATATCCAAATTCCTTCTTTACTCTTTCTGCTTCTTTTTCATCTATACCAAGTGTCTCTGAAATATCATTTGTTACCTGGCTGCCTGCAATACCGATCCCGGCAGTGTGTTTTATCACACCTTTTTTGAACACGGCTATATCAGTTGTGCCGCCACCGATATCTATCATTGCAACGCCGACCTTTTTTTCTGATTCATTTAATACCGCATATGATGAAGCAAGCGGCTCGAGTACAATATCATCAATATCTACTCCGCAGCTCTGCACGCAGTTTGATAGGTCATCTATCTGTGAAACCAGTCCCGTTAATATATTAACCTTGGCTTCCATTCTTAACCCGAACATGCCTATGGGCAGATCGAAAATTCCATCTTTGCTATCTATTATAAATTCCTGAGGAATAACATCAATTATCTTTTCATCTTTGCTCAGTTTCAGGCTTTTGGCACTTTCGTAAAGTCTTTCTATATCATCTTCGGTAATTATCCTATCCGGATGTGAAATAGCCACAATTCCTTCTGACTGGATACAGCGTATATGCGGACCCGCGATACCAACTGTCACAGATTTAATATCATACCCGGAGCGCTCTTCGGCTTCCTTCACTGATGCTTTTATGGATTCCAGTGTTTTGCCGGGGTTAACAACCATTCCCCGCGAGAGACCTGTTGAGGGAGCCTTGCCTACACCAAGAATATTAAGCCTGCCGTCATCTCTAATCTGGGCAACAATTGTACATATCTTTGTTGTGCCAACATCCAAACCAACTATTATATTTTCTTCAGATTTTTTCTTAGCCATTTTATTGGTTAATATTTCAGTTTATTTGCTAAAATCCTGTGTGAATTACTCAACAGGCAAATTATTATTTTTTACTATTACCAGGTCGTTATACCTCAGGTCAATATACCTGAACGAATTCATAGTCCTGTAAACCCTTACCTGCTTCAAAAAACCGTTTAACTGCACCAGATTTTTATCGATCGCTCTTCTGAGTGACGTATTATTGATATCTTTAATTGAACTGTTTCCTTTTGCATCAATTGCTGCATAGTCAACAAAATATACAGGAGTTGCATCATCACTAGTTACCAGAATTATACTGTTACTATCTCCAAAATTAATTTCAGAAATATAATTGAACAGGCTTTTATTAATTTTAATTGACTGGCTTATGATATACTGTGCAATTTTCAGATAACTCAAATCATCTTTGCCGTAAACACCTGCTGCAAGCTCACCAGAAAGTCCGCTTATTACCGGCACATCGATATTTGTATGCTCCTTTTTTATTGGATAAAGTGATAACTGTTCATCAACCAGGAACATTTCTTTTCCGTTAGTAGCCGCCGCAAAAGGATTTTTTTCAGCTATTTCAATATTAACAGTAGCACCATCTTTCAATACTACCACCTTTTTGATATTCGGATGTTTTGCAATCCTTGTTTCTATCATATCAAGTGAAAGCGAGTTTGAGCATATCATTGAATCATTGAGTCTTGCAAAATCAAAAAGCTCATCTTTTGAAAGCGTAATGTTACCTTTTAATTCAACATTGCGTATCGTGGATTTATCTTTCCAGAGACCAGAAAGAACTATACTTGTGAATGTGAATAATATTACGATTGTGAATAAAATGGTAATTTTCCAATTCTTCATATAGTAACCTCCTCAAAACCGATTAGCTTTACTTCCATTTCAAGATCAATACCTGTTTTCTGCTGAACAGTACTCTTAACAATTTTTACAAGTTCAATCACATCCTGTGCGGTAGCATTGTCGTAATTCACAATGAAGTTTGCATGTTTTGTTGATACCATTGCACCGCCAAATTTTGTCCCTTTTAAACCGCACTGGTCAATCAATATTGCAGCCTTGTTATCCTTCGGATTTTTGAACATACACCCTGCATTCGGCACTTCAACAGGCTGTGCCTGGTTGCGGCTCAATATCAGTTCTTTTCTTTTTTGTGATACTTCTTCTTTGTTGCCTCTTGGAAGCTTAAATGTTGCTTCAAGTATTACAGTGTTCTTTAAATTTGAACTTCTGTAAACAAAACCGCAATCTTCTTTACTTAATGTCCTCAGCTTGCCATTTCTGATTACTTTCACTTCTGTCACATGGTCAGCGGTTTCACCGCCATATGCGCCGGCATTCATTATTAATGCGCCGCCAACAGTTGCGGGAATCCCTGCAAGCATTTCAACTCCCGCATATGAATTCTGTATGCAGTAATCAACAAACTTGGCAATCTTTACACCAGCACCGGCAATTATCATTTCGTTTTCATGCTTCAAATAGTTGAAGCCTGTTTCCAGATTTATTACAACTCCGCGGATACCTTCATCACTTATAAGTATGTTGCTTCCATTGCCCATAACGTAGTGCGGAATCCCGTGATCGGCCGCATACTTTACAATATTAACTACATCATCAATATCAACCGGCTCAACAAAATAATCAGCCACACCGCCAATACGGAAAGTCGTAAAGCGGGCAAGCGGCTCATTTAATGTGATCCTTCCCTTAAAGATCTTCTGTATTTCGGATATTGATATCAATTGTTATTCTTCAAAAAATTTACAAACTCATTGCAAAGATTAGTCACATCACCTGCACCCTGAAAAACGATCATATCTCCAGGCTTCAGGTCATTTATAAGCCATGCAAGAATATCACTGCTTTCATGAACAAGTTTCATGTTCTTGTTGTGATTTAATGCTTCGTTCAGTATCAGCTCGCTTGTAATTCCCTCGATAGCCTTTTCGCGAGCCGGGTAAATATCCATAAGCAGAACTTCATCTGAAATTGCCAAAGCTTGTGCAAATTCCCTGTAAAAATCGCGTGTGCGCGTGAATAAATGCGGCTGAAATACTGTTCTTAACCTGCCTGTACTCATTTCTTTCAGACCTTTCAGGCTTGCAGTCACTTCAACAGGGTGATGTGAATAATCATCATACACTTTCACTCCGTTTGCATCAAATTTAAGCTGCAGTCTTCTGTCTACTGTTCTGAATGAATTAATGCTATCCCTGTATTTATCAAAGGGAATTTCAAGCACTTTGGATACTGCAAAACATGCAGTTGAATTCAGCGCGTTATGGCCGCCAACCATGTTCAATACTACATTATCATATGACCTGTGTGAATTCAGTATTGAAAAATTCAAAGCGTTATTTTCTGCTTTATAATCAACTATCTTTAGATAATTCTTTTCATCATAACCGTACGATATTTTCTCGCGGTTTATGGTATTCATAAAACTTTTTATGTTTTCATCATCACCGCAGTAAATCATATATGCACCGTATTTTGAGCGGTCACAGAACTGGCGGAATGTTTCTTTTATATCATCAAGATCTTTATAAATATCCAGATGGTCAGCATCTATATTAGTTACAATTGCTATGTCAGGTCTTAATGCCAGAAATGATCTGTCATACTCATCTGCTTCAACAACGGCATATTTTCCGCTGCCAAATCTTGATGCACCGCCATCAAAAAGCTGAACATTACCGCCAACGAAAATCAGCGGGTCAAGACCCGCATCAACAAGCAGTTTGCCTATCATAGCTGTTGTTGTAGTTTTACCATGTGTGCCGGATACCGCAATTAAATACTTATCATTTACTATTTCGCCAAGCATTTCAGCGCGTCTTACTTTCCTTATCCCAAGCTCTTCAGCTTTTATCATCTCGGGGTTATCAGGTTTTACGGCTGAAGTGTATACAACTGTATCGATTTGGGAAGTAATGTTTATTGCCGAGTGCCCGTAATATATTTTAGCGCCAAGTCCTGCAAGCCTTTGGGTAATGTGTGTTTCTGTCATATCACTTCCTGATACATCATACCCGTTGCGGAGATAATACTCCGCAAGCCCGCTCATGCCAATTCCGCCTATCCCGATAAAATATATATTCTGTTTGCTCATCTGCTTAATTAAGACTTCTCGCCCTGTGACTGCTGTTTTATTTTCAAAAATTCATTGATCAGTTCTCCGCCGCGCTCAAAATCGTTTGCTCTTATCCTAAGCTGTTTTCTTCTGTTCTTCAATTTCAGTTTAATTATCCTGTAGGTCATTTCTTCTTCGCGTTTTCTTCTTCTGCCAATTTTTACGCTCAATATATCACTGAAGAGCACATCTCTTTCGCCAAAACGATTCCTGAATGTGATCCTGTCACTCTTTAATATTATCATTGGAGAGCGTACAATATTCAGCACTACCAGGAAAAGGAATATTATTATAAATAATATCAGTATATAGAAGATCGGATCGTTGTACAAAGCCTTAAAACTTTCGCCTACTGTTCCTCTTATCAGAACATATGCGGCAAAGAACAGCAGGTATATTACCAGTGACTGGTAATAAAAATCCATTCTATGTTTGTGAATTTTTTCCTGCATTACTATTCTTTAGTATTAATTGTTAATTAATTACTGCTTTTTGTTACCATTTCAACAAGCATTGCAGCAATTTTTGATGCTGCTTTTTTATCCGCCATTTTGCTGATGTTGTTTCTCATATAATTCAGCCTGTTATCATCGTTTATCAGGTTCAATACCGTGGTTTCAAGTTTCTGGTTAAGATCTTTATCAAGTATAATATCTGCAGCGTTCTTTTCTGTTACCGCCCTTGCATTTTTTTCCTGGTGATTTTCGCTTGCCTGCGGGTATGGAACAAATATTGCAGGTAAACCAAAACCGGCAAGTTCCATAATTGTTGATATTCCCGAACGGCAAACAACAAGGTCACAGCATGAATATGAATAATCTATTTTATCAATATATTTGAGTGCTTTCACGCTGTTATTCGATGATACTGCTGAATTAACCATTTCAAAATCGCTCTCGCCTGTCTGCCAAATTATCTGAGTACCTGAACCTGTGATATTTTTGAAACATTTGAGCAGCGCTGAGTTAATGCTTCTCGCTCCCTGGCTTCCGCCAAAAACGAATAGAATTTTTTTGCTCTCATCCAGGCCGAAATACTTCGCAGCTTCTGCACGATCATGCAACTTCATATTTTCCCTTACCGGGTATGACATTACTACAGTATTATCGGTGCGTTTAAGGAATTTCTTAGTACCTTCAAAATTCAGTATAACTTTATCAGCCTTTGGTGAAACAAGTTTCACAGTTACACCCGGGTAGAAATTACCCTCTTCAATTACGTTGGGCAGACCAAATGACTGTGCAGCTTTAAGCACCGGACCCGATACAAAGCCGCCTGTGCCGTAAACCAGCTCAGGTGCAAAATCTTTCAGTATTTTTTTGGAGTCTTTCAGTGCTTTAAATATTTTAAATGCTGCTGATATATTTTTTAAATTTATACTTCTTTTAAATCCGCTTATCTCTATTGTTTCAAGCTTGTATCCGTTTGCGGGAATTATTTTCTCTTCTATTCTGCCTTTTGCGCCAATAAATTTTATTTCAATGTCACTGTTCAGTTTCACAAGCTCATCGGCAATTGCAATTGCCGGGTAAATATGTCCGCCGGTTCCCCCGGCTGCGAATATGATCCTGTTAATCATTCGGCCTTAATCATGTGTGTTCCCTGCTGCTGCCAGTGATTCCCTGAGCAATGCCCCCTTGGGCTGTACCCTGTATGTTGATATATTCAGCAATATTCCAACAGCAATTGAATTAAATATTATCGATGTTCCGCCGTAACTGATAAATGGCAATGTCTGTCCCGTTGTGGGGATCATGCCTGTTGCCACCATCATATTTATTATCGCATTCATGCCGATAATGACCGTAATACCAAAAGCCAAATATCTCCCGAAATCATCGGGGATACTTTTTGAAAGCTTTAACCCGCGGTAAACAAAAATTGCGAAAAGCAATATCACAATTGTAACTCCCCAGAAGCCGTATTCTTCGCCAACGATTGAAAATACAAAGTCATCATATGATTGCGGCAGGAACAGCTCACGCTGATTTGAATTACCGGGTCCCACGCCAAAGAATCCACCGTTGCCGAATCCTATTATAGCCTGCGATAACTGGTAACTTCCTGTGCCGCCTGAAGTATGCTCCTGGTATGAAAATATTCTGTTAAGTATATACGGTTTTGATAGTACAAATAATATAGCAGCAGGTACCATGGAAGCGACCGTGATTGCCATATGCTTCATCTTAACCTTGCCGACCCAAAAAACCATCAGGCTTGATATGAATATCACACTTGCTGTTGAAAAATTAGGCTGTACAGCTATCAGCGCAACAACTGCAAGAACATAACCCAATACGGGAAGGTAGCCGTAATACAGATTATTAATGTAATCCTTCTTTTTTGAAAGCAGGTACGCAATATTTATTAAAAGAGCGTACTTAACAAAATCAGCCGGCTGAAAACTGAAACCGCCAACATATATCCACCTGGCTGCACCCTTGGTTGTTTCAACTCCCGCAACAAGGAGATAAAGCAGAAGCAGTATTGCCGCACCCATCAGGTATTTCCTGTATTTAACAAGGTGCAGGTAACTTACCCGTGAAACAAGAAATATTAAGAACACACCCATGCCGGCTCTCATTAAATGATTGCGGAAGAGCATTGCGCTATCACCGCTCATTTTGGTTGACCAGCTTGATGAAGCGCTGTACACAACTCCAAGACTGAATGTTATCAGCGCCAGGATAGGTATCAGCAGCCACAGGTCTATTTTATTTACTCTTTGTTCCACTATTTTACTTTAGCGAATTTACTATTTCTTTAAAAACCAGTCCTCTGTGTTCGTAATTATCAAACATATCAAAGCTGGCGCATGCCGGTGAGAGCAGTACTACATCGTTACTTACAGCATTTGCCTTCGCTTTAACAACAGCATCATTCATATCATCTGCCATTGTTACCGGCAGTTTATCTTTGAAGAAATCATATACCTTTTGTTTTGATGAGCCGATAGCGATTATATGCTTTACATGCTCTTTTACTTCTTTTTCAATCTGGCTGTAATCATTGCCCTTATCTTTGCCGCCGAGTATTAATACTAACGGTTCTGTAAATCCTTTTAATGCGTACCAAACTGAATTCACATTTGTAGCTTTGGAATCATTATAATATTTAATACCGTCAAGCTCTCTAACATACTCAAGTCTGTGCTCAACACCCTTAAAGTTTTCAAGTGTCTTCTTTATATATTCCTTTTCGATACCAAAAATCTTTGCGGAAATAACCGATGCCATCGCATTGTATACGTTGTGATCGCCCTTTATTATCAGCTTCTGTGTATCTATAACGTTTTCTTCACCCATGTAATAGTAGTAGATAAGGTCCATATTATTAACATAAGCACCCGTACCTGTTTCCTGCTTGACATTAACATTCAGGCTGAAAGCCGTTTTACTTGCATTCACACTGTTAGCTGAGCGGCGAACAAGCTCATCATCATAATTAAAAACAAAATAGTCACTGCTGCTCTGATTTTCTGCTATTCTCATTTTTGATTCGAGGTATTTTTCAAAAGATTCATATCTATCCAAATGATCCGGAGTAACATTCAGCAAAATTGAAATGAATGGTTTAAATTTCTTTATGTTATCAAGCTGAAAGCTGCTTGTTTCAAGCACAACAATAGATTTTTCATCAGTCTGTTCAACTATATCACTGAAAGCTATACCAATATTACCGCAGACAAATGTTTTATAACCGGCATCTTTAAAGATCTCGCCTATCAGCGTTGTGGTTGTAGTTTTGCCGTTAGTTCCTGTTATTGCTATGACTTTTCCTTTGCAGAACCATGATGCCGCCTCAATTTCACTTACTACATTTATACCTTTGGCAAGCGCCTTTTGTATAATCGCAGAATTTTGCGGTACGCCCGGACTTACTACCATAATTTCGGATTCAAAAGCTCTATCAGAATGAATACCGAATTCATGTGCAATTCCTTTTTCTTTTATTTCAGCTGAAAATGTTTTATCAATTTTAGCTTCATCAGTAGAATCGCTTAAGAACACATCAAATCCTTTTCTCTTAAGCAGCTTTGCTGCGGCAACACCGCTTCTTGCCGCGCCTACTATCGTTACTTTCTTTTCTTTTTCTAAAATGTCTATCAAAGTAATTTACCTTGGGAAAGTTACACCTACATTTAAGCCAATACCCTGGTACCTTAAGTCGTCAAACTCCCTGAGGTAATTGAAGTATTTAAGCTCTATCATTATGTTAAAATCGTAATTCCTGAAAAAAACCGCGCCCGCAATAAGATTGAGACCAAGACCGCCGCGCGCGGCTACACTTGTTTTATTCGGATCGTCCCTATCCCTGCCGATGAAATGGAGTCCGAGCCCGCCCCCTACAAACGGGTCAACTTCTGATTTGTTAGATGAACCGAGGAATG
>CAZQYL010000034.1:0-1139 GCA_964597425.1 uncultured Ignavibacteriales bacterium
TTGAAAGCAATCATTCCCGTAGCGGGTATCGGAACGCGGCTTCAGCCGCTGACAAACAAAGTGCCAAAAGTATTGGTAAACGTGGCAGGCAGACCCATGCTTTTCCACCTCATAGATGAAATTGTAAAAAACGGCAGGATTGATACTGTAATTCTGATAATCGGCTATTTAGGTGATAAGATAATCGAGTTTGTAAATAAAGAGTATAAAGATTCCGGCGTTAAGTTTGAATATGTTGAACAGAAGGAAATGCTTGGTCTTGGACATGCTGTCTATCATGCTAACGGACATGTTGCTGATGAGCCCGTGATAATTATCCTTGGTGATACGATTTTTGAATTTGACCTTAACAGGTTTATTTCTGGGGAATATTCATCAATCGGCGTAAAAGATGTTGATGATACTCAGCGTTTTGGCATTGTTGAAGCAAAGGATGGATTCATAACCCGCATGATAGAAAAACCGGCTCCCGGTGTAACGGATAGTAAAAGCGCTATTGCAGGTCTTTACTTCATTAAGAGCGGAGCAAAGTTATTCAGCGCTATTGAGCATCTGATGAATAACAATATCCGCACAAAAAATGAATACCAGCTTACTGATGCACTTATGAAATTGGTGGATGACGGCGAAAAGATGGTTCCCTTTGAAATCGAGAATTGGTTCGATTGCGGAAAGCCGGAAACGCTTATTAGTACAAACTCATATATCTTAAGCCGTGACTGGAATTTTGACCAGGACTATCCCTACGAAAGCTGTACATACATCGAGCCTGTTTATATTGGCGAAGGATGTGTGATTGAAAATTCAACAATCGGACCTAATGCAACAATCGCAAATGGCGCTATTGTAAAGAATTCAATAGTCCGTAATGCACTGGTAAGTGAAAATGCTGAGATATCAAATGCGGAGCTTGACGGTACTGCTGTTGGTATCGCTGAAAAAGTAACCGGCATTCACGGCAATGAAGTCATTGCCGATGGGAAAACACTGGCTTATTGAAAATTAGTAGTATTTTTTAACCTATTGCTCTTACTTAAAGGAATCAAAAAATTAATGCAGATAACAATAATTGCCACGACCTTTAGGTCGTGGTTGAAGAAAATAGAGAAAAATGGGCTTTAGCCCATAACAGATTTAAC
>CAZQYL010000034.1:1239-14642 GCA_964597425.1 uncultured Ignavibacteriales bacterium
TCATATATCCAGTTCGGCAGAAACTTTATCAGCCTTGTAGCCATAACAATTGGTATGGGGAACTGAACAATACTTTTGCCTGCTTCAATTCCTTTCCTTATGATCCTGGCAGCCTTATCAGGCTGCATAAGTAATGGCATTTTGAACTCATTTTTATCGGTCATAGCTGTTTTTACAAAACCGGGTCTGACTGTTATAACCCTGATGTTATCTTTCTTCAGCTCCACACGCGCTGATTCAAGTAATATCGAGCCCGCTGCCTTGCTTGCAGAGTAACTTGATGACCCGCCATAACCGCGTACATCAGCCAGAGAAGTAATGCCGGCAATTGTGCCGTATCCCTGTTTTTTCATTACAGGTATTATGCACTCAAGTACGTGCGCTATACCGAATGTGTTTACTGCAAAGGTTTGTTTGAACTGCTCACTCGAGAAACTCTGCATCCAGTTAGGTCCACCAACACCGGAATTGATTATAACCAGGTCAATGCTGTCCAGTATCTCACACGCAAATACAATCCCATCTCTTACATTTTCAAGTAATGTAACATCACACTTCTTTGAAAAACATTTGCTGCCTTTTGAGCTTATTTCCGCTGAAAGTGATTCAATCTCTTTCTCATTTCTTGAAAGGAGTACAAGTGATGAACCTGTACGAGCGAACTCAAGTGCCAGCGCCCTGCCAATGCCCTGTGAGGCTCCGAACAACACAACATTCTTAAATTTATTCATTATTCAAAAACTCCGTAAGCAGTCTGTGGAAATGGTGAACGCCGCGCTCACGCTTTGGTGAATACCTTCCGCGGGAATAGAAGCTAGATTGCATTCCCTTTTGAACCATTTCAACAATGGCTTCATCTTCACGCTCAACTCGGTCTAACCCCGAACCTGCGCCTTTATCCAGCTTGGAATGGTCACTAACATATGTTATGAATGATACCTTTGTCAGATCTTTGGCAAGAGGGCGAACAATATTTATTGAAAGGCCCCATGGATAATAATTAAGCATTAAGTTAGGAAAGACCCACCAGTAATAAGCTGCAATTTCACTTCCGTAATCAGGAGATATTTCGCTAAGTGTGAAGCACTCTTCACCCGGCTTGGCTATGCCAAGCTGCAGGTTGCAGAAATCGTACAATTCATCGGTATACGCACCGTAGTCTATTACTTCGTTTAAACTGCTGTGAACGTATGGAATGTGGAAACCTTCGAGGTAATTTTCAACGTAAAGCGCCCAGTTGCACTTTACAAGGTAATCTCTGCTTCGGTTCGGCTCGTGGGTCATTTCACCCATTTTAACACCCTCTAATCGCTCCGTAATGGGTTTAAAGAAGTCTTTATGAGGACTAATGGGGTCAATTGATGTAAAAATGAACTTATGCCAGTACTCGAAGGGTACTTTTGACAGATCATCTTCTTTTCTGGGGAAATTAAGTGCATCTTCGCACTCAGGCATTGACCTGAATGAGCCATCCAGCTCAAACCTGCGGCCGTGGTATCGGCACCGCATATTCTGAACAACATCAGCACCTTCAACAAGTATATTACCCCGGTGTGTGCAGACATTGGAAAGGCAATGGACTTTATCATTATGGTCACGAGTAAGTAATAATGGCTCATTTAAATATCCTTCAAGCAATGTAAAAGGATAAACTGAACCGGGAATTTTAACAGCATCGCTATCACTTGCCAAATGCCAGCATTTGGCAAAAACTTTCTTCTTTAACTTTTCATATACTTCACTGCTTTTGTAAAACTCTGCAGGAAGTGTTTCAGCTTTTCGAATATCGGGATCTATAAAATATTTCACTTTACACCCATTTTTTTAATTTGAAATAAATTAAAAATCCCAGACCTACAACTCCCATAACACTCAGGGCAAACGGATATCCGCCAATCCATCTTAACTCTGGCATAAACTCAAAATTCATTCCGTAAATGCTGGCAATAAATGTCATTGGGATAAATATGGTGGATATCAGCGCGAGGTATTTCATTGTTTCATTCAGCCTGTTACTTATGCTTGAAAGGTATATATCTATCATTCCGGAAAGCATATCGCGGTAAGTCTCTATTGTATCAAGTACATTTATTGTGTGGTCATATACATCCCTTAAATAAAGGTGAGTATTCCTTGAAACAAGTTCAGATTCGCCGCGCTCTAGTCTGCTTATTGCTTCTCTTAATGGCCAGATTGATTTCCTGATATACAACATCTCGCGTTTTATTCGGTATATTTCGGTAAGCGTGCTTTTTTGCGGGTTGTTAACAAGCTCCTCTTCAAGATGTTCAATCCTTTCACCAAAAACTTCAAGAATGGTAAAGTATGAATCAATTATCGAATCAATAATGGAATAGACCAGGTAATCAGATGTCATGTTGTTGATTATTCCCTTATTATTCCTGATCCTTGTTCTAATTTCCTGGAAGGTATCGCCTTCTACGCCTTCCTGGAAAGTCACGACATAGTTCTTAGCCAGAATTATACTCACCTGTTCCGGAATTATCTCATCAGACTTTTTGCCTAAATGAAACATCTTAAGCACCAGGTAAATATAGCCGTCATATTCTTCCATTTTTGCACGCTGCTCAACGTTTAGGATATCCTCTACTACAAGCGGGTGTATATGAAT
The DNA here is from genome assembly GCA_964597425.1 of uncultured Ignavibacteriales bacterium. Classification (GTDB taxonomy): domain Bacteria; phylum Bacteroidota; class Ignavibacteria; order Tepidaquicellales; family OLB5; genus OLB5. Next base: position 3,872 of record CAZQYL010000034.1, read on the forward strand.
AGAATCCGTTATGCTTTGTACAAGGGCAACATCGTGAATGCCTTCAACATCAATCCAGCTTATTGTGTCTTTTTGTGTATATACCCCACATTCTTTGGGATCTATGATCTCTTTTTCGTTTACAAGGTTTCCTTTGTAATCTATAAGGTTAATAAACACTTTTTCGCCTTTGGGAACATCACCCGTATAAATTGCTGTGCCCGGCGGAAGACCTGCTGGTTTCCTTTTTGGTCTGAAAAGCTTTCTGAGCTTTATGTATGGTTTTTTTATCACTTTAGGTGTCTGCATATGCCAAAGTTAGCATATTTTAATGAATTAATAAATGTTTAGATTATTCATATTTTTTTTGGATTTTTGTTATTAGATTGCAGTTTCCAATGAAATTATGATGACAAACAGGCGGCTAACATACCGGGCTTTTCTGATACTTTGTGCCATTTTGTACTCTGGGCAATTGTGTTTTGCGCAGGCTGAATTTCCGCGGGCAATAAGAACATATCAGAAGATAAACGATAATGCTGCGCAGATCAAGAAGGCACGCATCAGCAGGAGCACTGAGATACTTGTGTTACCGGGCAGTGAAGATACTATGAAGACCACATATTATGATCCGGACGGGTATATCCTCAGCGAGACATCTTTGGTAGATACATCATCGGGTAAAAAAGGTGAATTTATCACGAGGAAATATTATTTTGTATATAACAATTATAAACTGCTCACTGAAAAAATTGATTCCACTTCAGCGAACACGAAAAAATACTACCTTAAATATGATGAGTTCTATAATATCACTGAAGAGCAGTTGTTTATCCAGAATAAACAGGTCCAGAAGTATGAATATGAGTATGATGACTTATCCAGGCTTATAGAATCAGAAATGAAAGATATTGTTAATGACTGCAAAGTTATAGAAACATACGATTACGACAGTTATAACAATCTGGTAAGGGTTACAGTTAAGAATAAATGTATACCCGGTGAAGATAAACCGATCGAGACGAAGTATAACTACACATATGATAAAGAATACCGGATCCTTGAGAAAAAGACAATAGCAACATCAGGTGAATACAAAACAGAGACCTTTACATATACGGCAGACGGGAAGCCTGAAACCTCAAACGAAATAACAGGAAGAGATACTTACATTAACAGGAAGTATGTTTACGAAAACAATACCGTCAGGATAAAAAAAACTGAAACTACCGGAGAACTTACTTCAACTTCTGATATTCTGATAAAGTATGATAAGAATGGCAGCAGAATATTGGAAGAATATTATGACCCTGCAGGGAAATTGCTGTATTCATACAAATTTGTTTATAATTATTATTAAACTAAATATAAAATGAGCTCAATATTAAAAGAAACAAGCGGCGGCATTATGAAGATCACCCTTAACCGACCTGATTCACTGAATGCATTTAATTCAGAAATGCTGTTTGAACTGCAGGATGCTTTTAAAGAAGCCGCAAAGGATGATGTTAGATGCGTTGTTTTAACCGGGGCGGGAAAAGGATTTTGCTCGGGGCAGGACCTGAAGGATTTTGAAGCAGAAAAAAAGACTTTTAAAGAGGCAATTAAAACTAAATATAATCCGCTCATTATACAGATAATGAGTCTTCCAAAACCGGTAATATGCGGAATAAACGGTGTAGCTGCAGGTGCGGGACTTTCACTTGCGCTGGCGTGTGATTTCAGAATAGCAATTGAATCAGCACAACTGATAGAAGTGTTCATAAATGTGGGATTAGTACCTGATTCCGGTTCAACATTTACTTTACCCCGAATTGTTGGACTCACAAAAGCATTCCAAATGTGCTCAACTGCCGAGCGCATAACAGGCAGTGAAGCCAAAAGGCTTGGTTTGGTGAATGTTTGCGTGCAATCACCGGCGGTTTTAAAAGCCGCACTTGATAAATACTCCAAAAAATTCGCCAAGATGCCTACTGCATCACTTGGAATGATTAAAAGCCTGCTGAACAATTCATATTCAAAATCACTGGCACAGATACTGGATGAAGAAGCAGATATGCAGGATATTGCTGGCAACTCAAACGATTACAGGGAAGGTGTCAATTCATTCCTTGAAAAAAGAAAACCTGTATTCAAAGGGAACTAATAATCTTAACTATTGAATAAGTGGCGAAAGTAAAAAGTAAAACAAATCAGCAGGGAAAAACAAAAGATAACGCTGTTCCCGAAGAGAATAAATATGTTACGTATGGACTCTTAGGAGTGTTCCTGGTACTTGTATTTATGGCTGTATCATACCAGATATCCGGTGACGATGATCTTTTCTGGCATCTTGCAACCGGAAGGTACATAGTTGAAAACAAAGTCGTTCCCGATAAGGATGTTTTTGGTCATATTACCTCCGGTACGGAGTGGATACCTTTTGAATGGGGATGGGATCTGCTGACATATGGTCTGTATAACGTTGGTGGATATAATGCCATTTTGCTTTTCAGGTCACTTGCTTTCTGTTTCATATTTTTATTGCTTTATTTGCTTTTGCGGAAGTTCAGGGTAAATGCTTTTCTTTCTGTTTTTGCTCTTTTCGTTCTGCTTGTGGCAATTATGGATAGGTTTTCTCCAAGACCTCATATACTTACTTACATATTTTTTGTTTTGCTGCTTTATATACTTTTATCATACAAATATATTGATAAACAGAAATACGGGAAAAGATTGTATCTCATCCCATTGATCTTCCTGTTATGGGCTAACTCTCATATGGGTGTTTTGGCGGGTGGTTTGATCTTGTTTGTATTTACCGTCACAGAGACAATAATATATTTAAAGCCTTCATCATTTACTTCAGCCGAATTGAAGGCACTAAGCAAAACTGAGCTCAGAAACTTATGGATAATTTCCGCGGTATCCGCATTGATGCTGCTGGTTAATCCGCACGGCATCAGCACTTACGTATATGCATACAGTCATACCAAAATGAAAATGCTTGAAAGCGTGAATGAATGGCAGAGCCCGTTTTCTTCCAAGCTTGATTTCGGATTTATAGTTACACTCTATAAAATTTTTATTTTCTCTGGTATCCTTGTGCTATATTATGCAGTTAAAAAAAGGGACCTGTTGTTTGCCTTAATGTACATTTCTTTTTTGATATATTCGGTAAGGGCTATCAGGTTTACAATTGATTATGAGATCATTATGTCGGTGTTCATAATTATCAGTATATCTTATATTCTTTCACAGGTAAGAGCGACTGGCTTCAAAAAGATATACAATGGTAATGTGTTGAAAGGCGCATTGGGTATTTTCTTCATTTATATTATAGCACTTATTCCGAATAATGAGATCTACCAGAAGATACAATATTACCGCGTTTCAGGCTGGGGCATAAACACTGATTTTATTCCGGTACAGCTTTTTGATTTCATGAAGGAGAATAACATTACCGGTACACCTTACAATCATTTCGGCACGGGCGGATATTTGGTCTGGAATTTCCCCGGAGAAAAGAACTTTATTGATAGCCGTAACCTGAACGACGAGATACACAATGAATACAGCTATATTATGGCAATGCAGCCGGGATTTGAAAAGAAACTTGAAGACAGGGGAGTGGATTATGTTATCTATCTTGATCCGGACCTGATAAGGAGACCAACTGAATTAAAGGGTCTGGTGACAAATTACTTCAGCAACAGCAAGAAGTGGAAGCTTCTTTTTTGGGATGATAAATCAATGCTGTTTGTAAAGGATATCCCGAAATTTTCTGAAGTGATCAACAAGTATGAATATAAAACAGTAGATCCTTATGATTTTATCTTTAATAAGCCTGAATTTGAGAACAGAATAAGACTGAACCCTGATGGTGCAAGATCGGAATTGAAAAGGAAAATGGATAGCGAACCAAATGGTTTTCTGTTTAAGAATGTGAATTCTGCCGCGATGAGAGTGCTGCAGGGGCAATAGACGGAATGCTTTATTGAGTTTAGGCGGTTTCCCTGGAGTGGAGCCACTCCCTGAAGAACATAATGATAATTGACATTGTTGGCAGTGCTATAAGCATCCCTATGAACCCGAAGAAATAGGAAAATACAAAAAGTGAAAGTATAAGCAGGGCAGGGTGTAACCCTATTCTGTTTCCGACAATTTTCGGAATAATAAATGATGTTTCAAGAAGGTTTTGAGCCAGGTAAATCACTATCACCAAAGGTATCTGGAAGCCGGGGTCTCCGCTGAATAAAGATACTATCACTGCAAGGGTAATTTCTACAAGTAACCCAAAATACGGAATGATATTGAGCACTATTCCAAGGGCGCCAAGAAATACTGCGAATTTCACGCCCAGTATTGAAAGAAAGATGTAAACAATTATGCCGTGTATCACGGAAACTATCAACTGTCCCCTTATAAAACTTCCAAGAAGGTCATCAATTTTCTGGTAATATTCGGTTGCCTTAGCCCTGCTTTTTTTAGGGAACAGGTCTTTTATGAGGTTTTTGAGATTATCAAAATCCTTCATAATATAGAAAGTAAGAAAGGGGATAAGTATCATGTTCACTACTTGCGTGAGAACCACTGAAAGTCCCGCAAAGAGACCTGATAAGCCGCTCAGAAGCGTATTAAGAAGGTTTTCAAGCTTCTCAGGAAGTTCTTTAGAGAGTTTTGTCTGTATATCGGCTGTTGGTATTCCAAGAGAGTTAAGTTTGGGAATGAGTATCAGGTTTATCCAGCTTTGAAGGTCGTTTAAAGCTCCCGGAAGTGACTTAATAAGCTCTGAAAACTGTGCTGCTATAGGCGGTGCAAGTAATATTATGGCTAGGGCAGATATCAAAAGAAAAGAAACCAGTATAATTGCGCTGGCAATAGTTCGTGTAATTTTACCGCGTGTCATTTTTTCAACAAGCGGATTCAATGCATAGGAAATTACCAATGCGACAACAAAAGGAGCCAGCAGATTGGAAATTGAATGCAGGAACCAAAGTGCAAAAATGATGGAAGATAGTGATATTATTATCTTTATCAGTCTGCTTTTTCTGAATGGCAGAAGCACAAATAAAATTACCCCGAAAACTATAAAAGGATTGTGGAATAATTCGGTAACCGAAAAAAGGACTCCAAACAGCACAAGTGCTGCCACTGAAATGACTATTTCGTGTATCTTATATGTATTTGTGTTTGTATCGCTCAATTTACCGATATAAGTTTATTTCCCTGTATGACCAAATCCCCCGGAACTTCGTGAAGTTTCACTTAGCTCATCGGAAATTTCGATTCTGGCCTGAACTACGGCGCTTATTACCATTTGCGCTATTCTTTCACCGAATTTTACAGTAAAGGGCTCTTTGCCGAAATTTGTTAGCAGTATCTTTAATTCACCCCTGTAATCAGAATCAATTGTTCCGGGTGAATTAAGGATACCGATGTTGTGCTTTAATGCCAAACCGCTTCTGGGTCTTATCTGTGCTTCGTAACCAACGGGAATTTCCATTACAAGGTTTGTGGGTATCAGCATAGTTGTCAGAGGTTCAATAGTAATATCTTCAATTGAAGAAGAAGTTACATCCATGCCTGAGGCATGCTCAGTTGCGTAAACCGGCAGGGGATTGGTAAGTTTCTCATCAATTTTTTTTATCTTCAGTATCATATAGGCTGAATAATAAATAAGGCAGCTTTTTTATGGCTGCCTTATTTAAATTTTATCAAATATTAGTTGCTTGTTGCAATTGCAAGTACTATTATCAGAACATATACCAGTCCGAAAAGCACAGAAAGGATAACGTTAACTATACCAAGCCACATACCGATTTTGGCAAGTGTTCTGCCGGCTTCTGAAGACTCTCCCCGGTCAATTTTGCCAAGTTCGCCTTTACCCATTATCCATGCAACTATACCTAAAATAAAAGGACAGAATACATATGATAATATACCGGCCACAAGCGCAATAATTGCATTAGTGCCTGCGCTTCCGCCCATATTCACGTTACCTGCCGATGGCGGCGGGGGAGGCGGCGGTGATGACATGCTTGGCGGCGGTGGCGGCGGCGGAGCGCCGAAATCTGTGGGGTAATGCAAGAATTTTCTCATTTGTTTTCTCCTGTAATTTATGATGCATTTAATATCCTGATTTACCGTAAAATAAAAAACCGATTCCTATTATTCTACAGAAATCGGTTAACATATTTTAAAAAGTTTTTCCGCTCAGTGTGCTGTATTTTTAACTTTTTCCTGGATCAAAGAGGGCAATTGTGCCTTGATCGAGCTCTTGGCAATAAAGCCATCGGCGTTAAACTCGTCAGCAAGCTCTTTATATACACTATCTTCGTATAGTGTCAGTATGATCACTGATTTTTCGGGCCATCTTTCCTTGATAGTCTTGGTGGCGTCAAGTCCGGATTGGTTTGGCATGCTAAGATCCATTAAGACAAGATCCGGGTCAAGTGCTTCGGTCTTATCTATCACATCAACACCGTCAATAGCTTCACCTACTACTTCAACTCCGGGCATAACCTTAATATACTGTGTTAATAACTGCCTGAAATTATCGTTATCATCGCAAAGAAGAATCTTCACTGTTTTATTATCCATTTTATAATGATTAAGAACTTAGTTTAGCTGTTTTTTGCTGCCAGCTTCTGCTGGGTAGCCTGTATTATTTCAAGTAATTCCTTGTGTATGTCATCTGAGTTTTTACCGATGTATTTATCTACACGGTAAACCTCTGCAAGTTTACGGTATGATTGTCCTTCATTTATTGAGATCATCACCACCGTAACATCGGGGAACTTATCTTTAATAGCGCTTAATGCTTCGATACCTGACTTTTTCGGCATGATAATATCAAGTATTATCAGGTCAGGATATGTTGCTTCAGCTTTCTTGATAGCGTCTTCGCCGTCAACTGCCTCGCCAACCAGTTCAACACCCGGAATTGAGCGTACGTACTGCGCGAGCGCGCTTAAAAAATCGGGATTATTATCCGCTATTAAAACTCTTACTATGGGTACTTGAGCATTCATTTTTTTTGCCCTTTCTATATCTATTTGCTCTTTTTTAATTTAATGAAATTAAACCTTTTTCGATCGCGTATCTTACCAATCCTGCAGTATTTTTAATCGAAAGTTTATGCATGATATTCTTCCTGTGAGTATCAACAGTATTATAGCTGATATAAAGAATATTGGCAATTTCCTGGTTTGAGTAACCGGAAGCGATCAGTTTCAGTATTTCAATTTCTCTTTTTGTTAAGGGCACTTCTTTGTAACCGTCATTCTTTTCTGTTTCTTTTGCTGTACGTATGTAATTATCAATGATAAGTTTTGATATATCTTTGCTGAAGAAATTATCACCTGAAGCAACTGTTTTAACAGCGTCAAGAAGCTCTTCCTTATCAGTGTTCTTCAGGATAAAACCCTTTGCACCTGAACGTATGATCTGGTTCAAATATTCCTGGTTATCGTGCATTGTGAGGATGAGTATTCTTGCATCGGGATCTTTTTCCTTAATGACCCTGGTTGCTTCGATGCCGTTCATACCCGGCATAGAAATATCCATAATTACGAGGTCAGGTTTTAAAGATGAGTACATTTTGACTGCATCTTCTCCGTTACCGGCTTCACCTGCAATAGAGATATTATCAAGGCTGGTAAGGATATTCCTCAATCCATCTCTTACAACTTCGTGATCATCAACTATTAAAATTTTAGTAGTTTTCATTATAATCTATTTTGCTTAATTATGGTTATTGTTACTAAAGAAATCTAAATTTATTTCAAGCAGAAGTTCTGTACCGTGTCCGGGGCTGGATATTATCTCAACCTTCCCCCCAACAAGCTCTGCTCTTTCTTTCATGTTCAGCAGCCCGAAGCCGCCGCCTGCTTTTTTCGATTTTGTAATATTATCAGTATCAAATCCTTTGCCGTTATCTTTAACCCTTACAAAAACCTGGGTATCGCTCCGGTAAAGATCAAGTGATACATCTGTAGCTTCAGCATACTTGCTGATATTGTTGAATGATTCCTGTATGATCCTGTATATCGCGATCTCAACCTTCGGGTCAATACGTTCAAGAGTGGGGGAGACCTGGAATTTCACTTTTATGCCGGTTATTTTGGAAAATTCCTGGCAAAGTATCCTTAACGCAGGTATCAGTCCAAAATCATCCAGTGTTGTAGGCCTAAGATCATGCGCTATTCTTCTTGCTTCAACTATCGCTTTACTGATTATAGAATCAACCTGTTTGACGATCTCGGTAGTTCTTTCTTTATTTGCGCTGTTCATGAAATCTATCATACCGAAATTCAGTTTTGCTGCACTTAACAGCTGTCCCAATCCGTCATGAAGTTCACGTGATATTCTTCTTCTTTCGTTTTCCTGGGCCTCTATTATTGAAAGAGCTCTTATTCTCTGCTCAAGCAGTTTCTGGTGATCCTCTTCAGCGCGCTTTCTCTCGATCGAATATCTTATAGACCTGAGCAGAAGTTCACTTTCAACCCTGTCCTTGACAAGGTAATCCTGAGCACCCATCTTAACCGCATTAATAGCCGTTGTCTCATCATTTAAACCTGTCATGATTATGATAGGAATGTTGGGTATCACATTAAAAATCTGTTCTACACCGTTCAAACCTTCGCTATCCGGAAGTTTAAGATCCAGCAACACAACGTCAATAAACTCATTTTCCAGAATATCCAGACCCGATTGCAGCCTGTCAGCAATTTGAAGAGTATATTCAATATTCTTCAGATCCGAGAGGTATTCTTTGATCAGCCGGGCATCTCCCGGGTTATCCTCTATTAATAAGATCTTTATCAAATTATGCTTTATCTTTCTTTTTTAATTGTAACATGGAACGTTGAACCTTTTTCCAGCTCTGAATCAAGCCTTATTGAACCATTATGCCTGTTAACTATCTTTTCGCATATCGCCAGCCCGATCCCGGAACCCGGGTAGTCGGCGTGATTATGCAGTTTCTGAAATATGCCGAATATCTTGCCGTGGTAGTCTTTATCTATCCCAACCCCGTTATCGCAAACTGAAATCTTCCAGTCATTGTCATCTTCATCTATCAAGATCCTTATCTCAGGACGTTCACTGTGATTAAATTTCAGTGAATTATCAACCAGATTATAGAGCAGTTTTGTTAAGAGGGCCCTGTCCGCGTTGATCGTGATCTGCTTTTCTGCAGTAAACTCTATTGTATCCTCTGAATGAGGATATTTTGACCTGAGTAGTGATTTTACTTTTTCGATGACCTGGCCGGGATCAATATCTTCCCGATTAATTGCCGGTTTGCCGATTCGTGAGTATGTTAAAAGATCATCCATCATTCGCTTAAGCCTGTTTGAACCATCAACTGCGAACCTTATATAGTCTTTTGCGTTATCATCAAGTTTATCACCGTATCTTTTGTTGAGAAGCTGAACGTAACTGGTTATCATTCTCAGCGGTTCCTGCAGGTCATGTGATATGATATATGTTAACTCATCCAGGTCCTGCTGTCTATCCGCTTTCAGATCTTCATCCTTAATCAATTCCTTCTTGTGCTCTCCGTATGTATGAACCGGGTTTCCGGTTTTTTCATCATTTTATTTAAGCTGCTCTGAGTTTTCATTAAATAATAAATATTCTGCTATTATATTCCAAATAGCAGAATATTTATGTTATTATTTATGAGTATTTCAATTTAAACAGAGCTATTTAAATTATTTCTTTTCTCTTTCGTCGAAGAAGTCACCAAGCTTGAAGCGGAAGTTTACGAACGCTGAAAGCAATCCGAACTGTCCGGTATCAAGTTTTGAAAGCCTGATGGATGGTCCTACTGCGAATGAGTTTAATGCAAATCCTTCTGCTATGTTTGAAACCATGATCTCAACTAGCAGCTGGAAATTCCTGATCTTCTTTAATGTAGCGTTAATCCTGAAATCAAATACCGAACCTACAAGCCTTGATTCGCGTGTGTAAAGACCGATATTCATTTCATTCATGTAATAAGCTGCGTAAACCTGTGTTCTTGTCGATCCGAACATTCTGAACGGGTAACGGAACTCTGCTATCAGGTTTGAACCTGTTACTATGTTGTTTGGCATAACCGTACCGTCCTTCTGGTTAATGAAGGTATAAAGCGGCGGTCCGCCTCCCGGCTCAACACCGGTTTCTTTTATTTCACTGTATACACCAACTTCAAGGAAGTTACCTAAAGGAATAGTATAGGTAAGTTTAATACCTCTGGGCGGCATATAAATTGCATTGTACTGTTTCCATGGTTTGTTTTCAACGCTATCAGAACCAAGATCATGGGTGTTAAGCTCCCTGATCCTTGTTACGTATGATATGTTGACACCAAGCATATTAAAACCTGCTCCAACTTCATCACTTTCAAACGGACCGGAATACTTGCTTCCTAAACCGAATGTGAAACCGATTGACCTTTTTACAGGTATACCAAGCGGTTCCCAGCCGAATACTGTGAAGTACGGATTGATGTAAGCTGTAGTGTTCCTGATAACTCTTTCCCTTTTGGGAGGAGCAACGAACTCTTTAATTTTGATCTGCCTGATAACATCTAAAAATACTGATGCGTAATCAAGCTTCTTCTGATTCAGGTTTTCTTTGTTGGTGTTAGACCAGTTGATAAGTCCATCCTGAACCCTTTTGGATAGCTGTGACCATGCATACCTTGATGCAGATGGATCAGCTTCATCACCCAATACTACAAACTGGTTCTGTGTGTTGGGGTCTGTTATGTTTACAACTATGGTGTATGATTCAAGTTTCGGATCAATACCCATATCGTCCT
>CAZQYL010000035.1:0-14620 GCA_964597425.1 uncultured Ignavibacteriales bacterium
TTAACATCAACCAATGCGCCGCCGGAGTTACCCGGGTTAATAGCTGCATCTGTCTGAATAAAATTCTCAATTGCGTAGCCACCACCGTTTACACCTATATTTCTGCCCATTGCGCTTACAATACCTGCGGTTACGGTGTAGTTAAGTCCAAGCGGATTACCGATAGCAAGAACCCACTCACCTACCTGCAGATTATCAGAATTGCCCATTGACATTACCGGCAGATCGTTTGCTTCAATTTTGATTACTGCAAGATCCGTATTTTCATCAAGTCCTATTACTTTCGCATCAAATTCGCGTTTATCGGTAAGCACAACTTTAATACCATGCTCTCCGGCACCTTTTACAACGTGGTTATTTGTAACTATATAACCATCTTTTGAAATGATAACACCGGAACCACTTCCCATCTGGGGACCCTGGTCAGGCATCTGGCCATCGGGACCAAAGAAGAATTTGAACGGATCGTTGGGATCCTGCGGCTGCTGGTTATTTTCAGGCTGCTTCTGCCCTGATTTCACTTCTATATACACAACTGTTGGTGTAACAGTTTTGCTTATTTCAATGAACGCGTCATTTAAGCTTTTTACATTCGGGTTAACTGTAATAGGCGGTGTTGTGTTGAACTCCACCTGTGAATCAGAGTGCACAACCTTAACGCCGCTGAAATTAGCTATGAGCACAGCTCCGAAGATTATTGAAAGCAGCACCACAAATCCTGCTGCTATTATTGATTTTCTAGGCATATTATTTTTTTCTCCTTGTTTCGATTTTTAGAGTTTTGATTCTAAATAAATAGTAAGAATGGACTATAATTTTTTCCCCTGCTTTAATAATTCTTAAAATAATTCCTGTGAATTAAAGACTTTTTTAGCGTTTGAAAAACCCGCGTATTCAAAATGATCGCGCATGTAATTTTCGAAGAACTTTTCCAGCGCAAATACCTGTTGCTTTGATATATTAAGGGACATCAACTGATTAAAGTTCCCTTCGCTTAAGACTTCGAGCGTGCTGTGATCGCCCGCAGAAAACCTGTTTTCGTAAAAATATCTATTTTGCCCGTTAATTTCAACATTTCCGCCGGGCATCTCCCCCAGCCTAATATTGTAACCCAACAGATTCAGCAATCTGAATTCAAAGTTAAATAACACATTTACATAGTTTTTGGTTGCACTTTCCAGGATTTGCAGGGAATCAGAGAGTAAATTGTAAATATTTGTATTTTCCTGATATTCCGCTGTAGTTCTGTTAACCAGCTCGACCATCCTGTAACCCATCTGCATTTTATCATAATCATCGTATATGCTGTTCAATGTAATTAGATGCTCGGCACCTGAAATTAGATGCAGTGTGCGGGTCTCTTTATAATAGAACATTACATTTACAAGCGCCATAGATTGCAGCGCGCCGCCCCAGCGTGTTTTGGAATTCCGAACGCCTTTGGCTATGCCTTTTAGCTTGCCGTGGGAAAAAGTAAAAAATGTGATAATTTTGCTGGTTTCCCTGTAGTTATCACTTTTTAAAATCACGGCTTTTGTTTTTACTATCGGCATTAATTCAGCGCAGCAGTTTAATTATCAATTTCTTCCTCATTATCATTCATTCTTTGGGTTTGAATGTAACTCTGGAACATATGTTTCAATCCCCCGAAATTATAAGGCGGGTAATGCACTTTGTATTCGGTAATAATTGCAGTAACCAGTTCGTGCGGCACAAGGTCAAACGCGGGATTCATCACACTGAAATCCTGCGAAGTAATTTTCTCTCCGTTTACTTTTGTAACTTCATCCGCGCTGCGTTCTTCTATTTCAATATCCTTACCTTCGGCAATATCAAAATCAATTGTGCTGCCGGGTGCTGCAACATAAAACGGAATTTTATGGAATGCGCAGTTGACTGCAAGCGAGTAGCTTCCTACTTTATTAACAACATCACCATTTGATGCTATCCTATCGGCGCCAACTATAACGCAATCAATGACCTCATCCTTCATCAGGTTTGCAGCCATGGAATCAATTATAATATCAAAATCAATTTCATTTTCAGCTAGCTCAAATGCTGTGAGCCTTGAGCCCTGCAGCAGCGGGCGCGTTTCATCGGCATACACAAAAATATCCTTGCCCTGGTCACGGGCAGTGTAGATTATTCCAAGCGCTGTGCCAATTCCCCCGGTAGCAAGTTCACCGGCATTGCAGTGGGTAAGAATGGTCATTTTCTCACCAATTAACTCAGAACCGTTAACGCCAATGCGTTTGCACATTTCGGCATCTTCATCAAATATTGCGTCAGCTTCCCTTAACAGAAGGTCTTCAATTTCAATAAAATCTTTTTCGATGTTCTCTTCAAAAATCTTTACCATTCTATCCAGGGCATAGAAAAGATTTTTGGCTGTCGGGCGCGAGGTGCGAAGGGTTTCTGTTACCTTGTAAAAATGTATCTCAAAATTTTTCCTGTTATCGGTATCGTAATGATGCACGCCCATTACAACACCGTAAGCCGCGGCTATGCCGATAAGAGGCGCGCCTCTTATTTTGAGCTTCTGAATTGCTTCGGCTACATCCTTATAGCTTTTGGTCTTTTGATACTTCTCTTTCAAAGGGAGAAGTGTCTGGTCTAAGAAAATAAGCTCGTGTTTATTTGTATATTCAAGCTTATCTATCATTAGTCATATTTAAGTTTACAATTCAGCGGGTTCAAAAGTTGAAAACCTTGTGAATTCGTTGAACCTGTCTTTAATTTTCAGGTGAGAAAGCTCACGGGTACCTTCAAGCGAGAATTTTTCAACGCAGAACGATGCAATTGTGCTGCCGAAAATTACGGCGCGCTTCATGTTCTCGAATGATATATCATCAGTCTTGGCAAGATAGCCAATAAAACCGCCTGCGAAGCTGTCGCCGGCTCCCGTAGGATCGTATATCGATTCCAGCGGGTAAGCAGGTGCGCTGAATAGCTCATTTTCGTAAAAGAGCAATGCGCCGTGCTCGCCTTTTTTGATAATTACTATCTTTGGACCCATGCCCTGTATTTTTTTGGCTGCTTTAAACAGATTAGCTTCCTTGGATATTTCTCTTGCTTCAGAATCATTTATGATAAACACATTAATGTGTTTTAATACTTCAAGCAATTCATTGTATGCGCCGTCAATCCAGAAATTCATTGTATCAGCAACAACCAGTTTCGGGCTCTGCATCTGATCGTATACTTTTTTCTGCAGTGCCGGGTGAATATTTCCAAGGCAAAGATACTGGCTCTTCTGAAATGTTTCGGGTACTATCGGATCGAAATCAGCGAATACATTAAGCTCGGTAACAAGGCTCTCTCTTGTATTCAGGTCATAATCATATTTTCCGTGCCAATGGAAGGTTTTTCCTTCTTCTTTTATCTGCAGACCTTCAAGGTCAATTTCCCGTTCTTCAAAATATTCAAGCTCCTTTTTAGGGAAGTCGCCGCCAACAACACCAACCAGCCTTACAGGCTGTGTAAAATAAGACGCTGCGACGGAAATAAAGGTTGCAGAACCGCCTAAAGTTCTTTCAGCTTTCCCGAAGGGAGTTTCTATTGTATCAAGCGCAAGTGAGCCAACTACCAGTAATGACATTAATTCTCCTTAATTTTTATGAACTATCCCTTAATTACAAAGGGAAAATCTGTATTCAGCAAAAATAGCATTCAGTTTAATGAAATGAAAGAAATTAATTTTTGCCGTAAATGTGATTGATTTAACGGCAATTAACCGCTAATTTTGCATTAAGTAATAAGGAGGTCCTTTGCCTAAAATATTATTAACAATAGCCCTGATATTTGGAATTAATAGTGTATTATTTTCCCAAAGCGGATGGATATGGCAGAATCCATTGCCTCAGGGAAACTATATGAGTAATCTTCAATTTGTTAATTCAACCACAGCATATGCAATGTGCTACAATAGTGTGATGCGAACAACCAATGCCGGAAGCAACTGGAGTATTTATTACACAATGCAGGAGCAAAACAATGCTTCGATGCATTTTGTAAATATAAATACAGGATTCATTGTTTGCGATACCGGAATTGTAATTAAAACTACTAATGGCGGAATTAACTGGAATGTGATTTATGATTTTGAACAAAAAAGATTTCATAAAATTTATTTTGTTGATATTAATACAGGATATGTTTTAAGATATAATAAGCTCTACAACTATGAAGGTACTTCGTTAAGCAGAACAACAAACGGAGGCAGCCAATGGAATCAAATTTTAAGTGATACTACATACACAATTGAGGGACTAAGTTTTCCGGGTGATCAGATCGGGTATTTAGCCGGGTATGGCTCTACTCCGCACCCAAATACTTTTTACGCAAAATTTTTACGGTCAAATGATAATGGATTAAACTGGGATTCAATTTCAAATCCTCTGTATTCAAAATTTTACGGCTGTAAATTTATAAATGCAAATACCGGTATTGCATACGGTGGCAGAGTTTTTTCATCTTATAAATCAGTATATACAACAACTAATGGAGGAGTGAACTGGATCCCTTCTGATCTATCAATGCAAGTTTATAATGTTGAGCAAATTTCCAACAATACATTCTTAGCAAGTACTGAATTTTCAGCTTTGTATAAATCGACTAATAATGGTTTAAATTGGTTTTTATTTAATAATTCATTTTCAGGCCTAACTTTTGATTTCATAAATGAATACTATGGACTGGCTGTAGGCATATATGGTGAGATAAAAACTTCAACTAACTCCGGTTTGAATTGGAATAGTCAAATCATCAATAATAATGCAGATTGGATAATGGGTGTGGATTTCGTAAATGAAAACACCGGTTATGCCGCAGATGACTTTCATTTACTTAAAACCACTAATGGCGGAAATAACTGGAATGTTGTTTTTACTCACGGCTTATATCACCTGGATTTTGTTGACGCAAATACAGGATATTTTGGGGGTGAAGATTCATTATTTAAAACAACTAATGGCGGATTAACAATTTCACAGGTACACTACACCAATGCACCCGGAGTATTAAATGAAATTCAATTTCTTAATGCCAATACCGGTTTTATTTTAGGGAAAAATAATATCACATGGAAAACAATCAACGGCGGTGCTAACTGGAGCATTTTATCGGGTTATGGAATCGGTTACCATGAATGCTTATATTTTCATAATGAAAATCTTGGATTTATTGGTAGAGAAGATTACAATCTTGGCTGGGGAGTCAGCAGAACAACTAATGGTGGGTTGAACTGGGATTTTCATTCAATACCTTCAATTTATTATTATATCCTGGATATATTTTTTGTTAACGAAACTACCGGATATTTCACAACGAGAAATCAAGTTTTTAAGACTACAAATACAGGAAACAATTGGGTTTCAGTATTTAATTTTAATAATGACTTCTATCCAATTGACATATATGCAATCCAATTTATCAATAACAATGTTGGTTATGCAGCCATTACAAATGGTAAAATTTTAAAAACTACTGATTCCGGCAACACTTGGAAAACTCACAACTCAATAACAAATGGCGGGTTTTACGATCTGTATTTTACCGATGTAAATACAGGTTACTTTGTTGGCAGTGGAGGTAAGATAATAAAAACTACAAATGGTGGCGGAAGTCCGATTGGCATTGAACCAATCAGCAGCAATATTCCCGAAAGCTTTGAGCTGAAGCAGAATTATCCAAACCCGTTTAATCCTGTGACAGCTATAAGATTTTCAATTCCCGTAAGTGCTAATGGCAGAAATGAAATTACGACATTAAAAATTTATGATATCCTCGGGAAAGAAATTTCAGTACCTGTTAACGAACTGCTTGCTCCCGGCGAATATGAAATATTATGGGATGCCGGTGATATGCCAAGCGGAGTGTATTTTTATACCCTAAAATGTGAAAACAGGATCAAATCAGGTAAAATGATACTGATCAAATAGAAAAGTGCCCAAAATGTTCCTTTTTTGAACACTCTTATCAAAAAACTCACTATTTTGCAGTATTGTATAGTTTTTTTAATTAGTATAATTTATTAATAAATTAAGCAGTGATTTGAAAATTGCTTTTTGAAATATTAAATTATATTTTCACATTCCATCGGAGGAGATAGGAAAATGCTTAAAAATACGATAAAAGTTTTCTTCATAATTGTTCTTTTTGCTTTGTATACGGGCTGTAATTCCGCAATTTACGAAATAGTTGAAGTAGAAGAGCCGGTTGAAGAAATAAAAGAAGAAGTTAAGCCGCCTGTAACAGAAATAAAAGAAGACACCAAACCAACTGAAAATAAGTTCAGTGAAAAGCAGGTAGTATCCAGGAATTACGTCATACAAATCGGGGCGTTTAATGACGAAGTTAATGCCGAAAAATTCACAAATTCCGCAAAGAACAAGCTTTCAGGAATGGATATAATAGTGAAAAACATCGAAGGGCTTTATAAAATAAGGCTAGGTAATTTCACATCCAAGGAAGATGCTTTGAGTTTCCTGAATAAAGCTAAGGATGCCGGCTTTGGTGACAGCTTTGTGGTTGAGCTAACTTATCTTAAGCAGGAAAATAAGTAATTATTATTACTTGAATTTAAGGATTTTTATAAATAATTTACGAAATAAATCACAGCTATTATAGAGTAATTTTTACATTCTAAAATTATTAGTAGGGAATACAACGGGCTATGAAATTACAACATTTCGGAATAGCGTTATTATTTATTGTTCTGCCATATTTTTTTGGCTGCGGTTCAGGCTCATACAACATAGAAAAAGGTGATTATAAAGATACAACTCAATATAAATCAACCGGCCTCAAACTAAAGAACTCATACAAGATACAGACTCCACCTCAATTTACATTGCAGGTATCAGGCGGACTTAACCTGGGTATGGCTGAGTTGTCATCAAATTTCAATAATGTTTTTGACTCAGCACAGTTCTCTCAAGGGCTGAATTTTGGCGTTAAGAACGGCTATGGAATTATGGTGATTGGCAAGATACCTCTTCATAAACTTGGCAATGTAAGACTGAATATTTCAGGAAACTATAACCGTTTCACCAGCAGTTTCCTCGCAGAAAAATCCAATTTCGGGGATGTAAGTTATAACGTAATGGCTTTTGGTGTGGGACTTGAAAACTCATTCAATCCCAGCTTCAGGTTAAAACCATATATTGCAGCTGAAATCCAGGCAGATCTTATTTCGGGTAATGCCAACATAAAAAGTATTACAACCGGCCTTACAAGAGAAGTTAAAATAAAGAATTCATTCAGGATTGGCTATATGATCTACGGCGGACTTGAATATATGTTCAGCAACCAGGTAGGTATGAATTTCGGTATCAAGCTTACAAATTCAAACCAGGTTTTAAAATCAACAAAGACAAGCGATGACCCCAATGAAGTGCCGCTTCGCGATAAAAAGGATGATTCAGGCACCATTGAGTTCGGCGGCTTCAAGAATTTTATCTTTACTTCTTTTTATATGGGAATGAATTTCTATTTTGGCGTAAAGGATATAGTTTACAAGTTTAACAAATAATACTAACAATTATGAAAAGTAATTATCATCATAAGTTACTACTGGCATTTATTTTACTTTTTGCTGTTTCAGCAGGATCCTTTGCTCAGAATACTGTGACAAAAAGATATATGATCGTCAGAAGTACTCCAAGTTATACGCTTCAGTTTAACATAGATTATAACCAGTCAGTGCTTGAGCTCTCAGGCGCATACAACGATGATTACCAGTCTGAAACGGTTTACGACGGAGAAACATTCGGGGCTGATAAAGGATATGGCTTAAGCGCGCTATCAAAAATTATTTTGAATGAAAGAGGCAGTATCCGCTTCACCCAGTCTTTAACTTACAACAGGATACTTTCATACACATTTGGGGATAAGAAAACTGTTGCCGATAATGGTAAGGCTAATTATAACTGTTTTACCGGCGGACTTGGACTTGAATACAATTTTACTCCGGCGCATAAATTCAAAATATATATGGGCGCCGAGCTTAACGCAAGCATGATAAACGGTGATATCAATGTATGGTTTGAAAACAGGGGTATCGGAACTCCCTATAACGAAGAGTATAAAGTCAACAACAGCTTCAGAATGGGATATGGTTTTATAATTGGTTCAGAATACCTGATAAACGATGCTTTTGGACTCAATATCGGGGCAAGACTGCTAAACGTGAACGCCTTTCTTAAAGAAGCAAAAGGCACGAATGCTGATACTGAATTTAAGTTAAGAGATGCTGCTGACCCTACCCTGAAATTTGCGGGTGATAACAACAAGAGCTTCTCCTTTTACAGCATTATGGCAGGTGTGAACTTTTATTTTGGAGTTAAGGAAAAAAGATATAAATTGAACTAAATACCTTTTTTAAGAGATTATATAGGTTAGCTGAAAATGTTACTTTCGGCTAACCTATTTTTTTTTGTGTTTCAATTTTATGAATTTTTTTAAAAATTTTGCATTTGCAACTACTTTATTTATAAGCAATTACAGATTTTTTTTAAATTAACTCTTTACTAGTCTTGTTTTTCTTAAGATTATGGCTTATATTGATTTAGAAAATTATGCTAAAATTCTCAAAAATATACCTATTAATATTTCCAGTTTTTTCGGCATTCTATTTTATTGCATGCTCATCAGGTGAGTATGAGGTACAATCTTACAAAGTTGATTACACCGAAAAAACGGTTAAAATTGACACTATCAAAAAAATAACCCTTAACGATGATAAAATAAAGCAGGATAAGAACGACAAAGACAATATTAAGGATAACACAAAAGAAACCTACAGCTATATTGTTCAGATCGGTGCATTTTCAATGCAGTCAAATTTTGAAAATTTCCTCAACAGGGCAAAGCAGGTGCTGGGCGAAGAGGTTTATTATGAGCAATCCGGTAATCTTTTTAAAGTAAGGATCGGCAAATATGGTAACAGGGCCGAAGCCATAAAATTTGTTGAAATTGTCCGTTCAAAGGGTTACACCGATGCTTTTGTTGTAACAAAAAAGAACTAGAATTATTCAATGAGAATTAGAACCATTTACATAATACTTCTTCTTGTCATATCAACTGCAGTATTGCACTCGCAGGATGGTAATACTAAGGTCACTTCCAGGGATACCGCGTATAATTCAATAGCTACAACAAAGATCCTTAACATGCTTAAAAGCGGCAAAGCGCCAAAGGTCACCCTGCAGCTTAGTTTTAACTATAATATCGGTCATCTCGATCTTGCCGCAAACGAAAATACTTACTTCAGGAAAGAAGACTTTGTCTCCGGAGCTAATTTCGGTACAAGGTATGGTTACGGCGCCTCATTAACAGGTAAGATATCGCTTCACAAGGCAGGTAATGTTAGGCTAAATGTAACCGCAGGTTACAACAGGTTCCTCAGTAATTTTGTGATATCAGAATCACCTGAAGGAAAAGTAAATTACAATGTTTTTTCAGGCGGTCTTGGTATCGAAAATAACTTCACTCCGCAAAAGAAATTTAAACCATATATAGGATTTGAACTTGTTGCAAGCATGATAAACGGCAAAGCAACACTTGCAACTGATTCCGCTGATTTTGAACTCAAAATAAAAAATTCGATGAGGTTTGGAGTAACCATAAATCTCGGGTTTGAGTATGCCTTCAATAACAAAGTTGGTATGAACCTGGGCTACAAATTAACTCATGCGAATATTATAGGCAAAAAGTCACAGGTTCCAACCACGCTGACTGAAACCTATCTTAATGATGATAAAGTAACAACCGGTGAAATAGTACCGTATGGAGGATGGAAACAGTTCCTCTACAGTTCATTCTACGCAGGTGTGAATTTTTATTTCGGGATGAAAAATAAAAAGTAGCCTCAGCAAACTATAAAAAGAAAACAGGACAGCATAATAAAAATTTAATGAAGAGACATCCGGGTAAAATATTAGTTTTAATCTTGGTATTGTTTTCCTGCACTTATCTGAAAGCGCAGGATACTTCTATTACTATAAGGGTTGATACTGTTAAGATACAGAAGACTAAGATAATTACTATAGTTAAGGTAAAAACCATCCCCAAATTCATTCTTCATTTTAATGCAGGGCTTAATACCGGCGCTATGGAGCTTACCAGCCATAACGGGGGCTTTAGCAGGAATGATTTCACTTCAGGCAAAAATTTTGCGGCAAGAAACGGTTTTGGGTTCAGCCTGATAGGAAAATTGCCGCTGAACAAAAAAGGGAATTTCTGGCTTGATATCGTTTCAGGGTTTGACAGATTCCAGAGCGATATTTTCGCGAAGAACACTGAAGAAGGCAAAGTTTCATACAACTCTATAAATGGCGGTGTTGGTTTGGAGTACAACATCACTCCAACGCATAATGTTAAGTATTACTTCGGCGCAAACCCGCTGCTAAGTTTCATTTCAGGCAAAGCTGAAATAACCAATCCGGATAACAACAGGGTTGATATAACAATTAAGAACAGTATGAGGATCGGTTACCAGGCTTTCTTCGGGCTTGAGTACGCAATTGAAAAGAATTTTGGTTTAAATCTCGGTATAAAGTTCACACATGCAAACCTGCTTTTGAAAAAGAGCGAAACTCCCGAGCAGGATGAAGTATCCGATCCGCCTACATCAATAGTAGGTCTGAATGATGACGCTACAACTGAGCCTGTTGAATTTGCCGGATGGAAGCAGTTTGCATATTTCAATCTGAACTTCGGGTTCAGTTATTTCTTCGGTGTGAAAGAAATGAAGTACAAGGTCCCTGAAAGATAAAAGTTCTATATGAAAACAAAAGGCGGTCATTGACCGCCTTTTTTATTGAACTAAATCACAACTTATTTCTTCTTTATAAATTTCTTCTTAAAGATATGTGTTAAAGCTTCATCAAGTTTTTCAACGCTTACAATTTCGAGACCCTTTTTGATCTTATCGGAAATTTCTTTCAAGTCCTTAACATTTTCCTTCGGTATCAGTACTTTTTTGATTCCGCTTCTTTGGGCAGCAAGCAGTTTTTCATTCAGCCCCCCAATTGGCAGTATCTCGCCGCGAAGGGTTATTTCCCCTGTCATAGCTACATCACTGCGTGTTGGGTTTCCTGTCAGCGCTGAGATCATCGCAATTGTCATCGTGATTCCCGCCGAAGGACCATCTTTGGGTATCCCGCCTTCAGGTATATGAATATGAATTTCTTTGCCGTTAAAGAAATTACCGGCTAAGCCGAATTTCTTTGAATTACTTCTTATATATGTAAATCCGGCTAAAGCTGATTCTTTCATTACATCACCAAGCTGTCCTGTTAATGTAAGCTTTTCTTTTCCGGGCATAACTGATACTTCAATATCAAGGATATCACCTCCCATTGAGGTCCATGCCAGCCCAACAGCCGTGCCTATTTTATCTTCCTTATCAGCCTGCTTTTCTTTGAACTTTGGCACACCAAGGTATTTTTCAATAAGCTCAGATGTAACGGTCAAAGGTTTTTTATCTTTTTTAACCGCTCCGTTAGCTTTAATTTTATTTAATACTATTTCCTTGGTAATTTTTCTCATCAGAGAAGCTATTTCGCGCTCAAGGTTTCTCACTCCTGCTTCGCGGGTATATTCATTTATTATTTTCCTGATTGATGTGTCAGGAATTATTACCTCTTCACCTGTCAGACCGTGCTCAGTAAGCAGTTTTGCCACAATGTGGCGCTTTGCAATTTCAAGCTTCTCATGCTCAAGGTAGCCCGGCATCTGGATAATTTCCATCCTGTCCTGCAGCGGCAGCGGTATCTGGTACTGCACATTTGCGGTAGTAATAAACAGCACCCTTGAAAGGTCGTAATCAACATCCAGGTAATGATCGTTAAAAGTGTTATTCTGCTCAGGGTCAAGCGCTTCCAATAAGGCACTTGCGGGATCCCCGCGGAAATCCATACCCATCTTATCTATCTCATCCATAAGTATCACGGGATTGTTTGTCCCCGCTTTACGCATGGATTGAATTATCTTTCCGGGCATTGAGCCTATATAAGTTCTGCGGTGCCCGCGTATTTCCGCTTCATCCCTAACACCGCCAAGTGATATCCTTACAAATTTTCTGTCAAGAGCTTTTGCAATTGATTTGCCCAGTGATGTTTTACCAACTCCGGGCGGTCCTACCAGGCACAAAATCTGAGCCCTTGCTTTAACTTCAGCGCGGTTCTTTTTTCCTTTATTTATTGTTTCAAGGTTATTTAGAATGGCAATATGCTCAAGAATTCTTTCCTTGGGTTTTTCCAGTCCAAAATGATCTTCATCAAGGATTTCCTTTGCATGCTCAATATTCAGGTTATCCTTTGTGTAAATTTTCCAGGGCACGCTAACCATCCAGTCAAGGAAATTGCGTGATACTGTAGCTTCCGGGGACATTGGGGGAATTTTTTTCAGCTTCTGGAATTCTTCCATCGCTTTTTCTTTTACATCCTTCGGCATTTTGGATTGCTGAATGGCGTCTTTGAGCTTCATGAAATCAGGATCGGTTTCATCCTCGTCATTCATCTCTTCCTGAAGTATCCTGATCTGCTCCTGCACAATGAACCTTCTCTGGTTCTTCTGCATGCTCTGGTTTATTTTGGTCTCAATATCCTTTTCAACCTTAAATATCTCAATTTCAGAGCTCAGTATATCTATAAGTTCATAATACTGATCTTTTAATGATGCAATTTCAAGCAGCCTTTGCTTACGCTGAATAGATACCAAAATTGTTGAAGCAATATAATAAAGTTTCCTGTCAGGCTCTTTAATGTTCTCGTATGCCATCAATGACTCCTGCGCAACTCCCCTGTGGTTAGTTACGTAGTCATTGAATAATTTAGTTGCCTGCCGTATAAGAGCATTAAGCTCTGTTGATTCTTCAATAGGCGGGAAGATATATTCAATATCTGCTTCTATGAAATTGTTCTTCTGAAATTTAATTACCTTTGCCTGCGCTATTCCATCAACAAGCACTTTTATTAGATTGTTTGGAAGTTTTATCACCTGCAGGATCTTTGCAACAGTACCATACTCATACAGATTATTTGTTTCAGCTTCTTCGGCTTTATGATCTTTCTGGGTAAGAAGCATTACATATTTATCCTTATCAAGCGCAAAATTTATCGCACTTATGGTTGATTCCCTGCCGGCTAAAATTGGATACATCATGTACGGGAAAATGACAATATCTCTTAACGGTACAATCGGCAGAAACTTCGGAAGGTCGTTTTTACTGTCAATTTTGGTTTCGTCTGCGGTTTTGAATTCCGCGGCTGAACTGTTTTCGGCTTCAATTGTTTCAGGTTTGATTTCCTTTGAATCCGGGGTGGTTTCTAAATCTTCGATTTCTTTAAATTCACTCATAATAATACAAAAATACTCTTTATTTTGGGCACATTCAATTCAATCATTTTTCAGGAATAATGGTTTCACGGTTTTCTTTTAAAAATGAATAATAAATTCCCTATTCCCTTTATATTTTCCTCATTTTTCAATAATTTTGCACCATGCACATACAAAACATTGTATTTATTGTACTCTTTCTGGCTGCACTTTCTCTGTTTACCTACAATTTGTTAAGGATACGTACCTACCTTATGCTTGGCAGAAGTGATGACCGCTTCAGTAATGCCGGCAAGCGTATTATGAATGTTTTGGGTATCGGGATAGGTCAGGCTAAGATTTTCCGTGATCCCGTAGCAGGGCTTATGCATGCGATGATCTTCTGGGGATTTCTGGTGCTTGTAACAGCTGTTTTGGAAGCATTTATACAGGGATTTTATTCGGGCTTTTCACTCGGAATGCTTGGTGCCATTTCGCAGGTATTCTTTGCTTCACAGGATCTTTTTGGTTTACTCGTAATACTTTCCGTTGTTTATGCGATCTTCCGCAGGTATGTGCTTAAGCCTAAACGATTAACCGGCGATGGCAACACTAACGCTGACGCAACTTTTATACTGTGTATGATCATGGGCGTTATGCTCACTATGTACGGCGTTAATGCAACTAAATCATTGGTTCATCCTGAATATGCTTCATATTATAAAGCGCATTTTATTGCATCACACCTTGTGTTCTTGTTTAAAGGAAACGAGCTTACTTTCTATAATATTTTCTGGTGGGCGCATATTGTAATAATACTTACATTTATGAATTACCTGCCTTACTCAAAACATTTCCATATAGTAACATCACTGCCTAATGTGTACCTTTCAAAGATCGGTCCACAGACCCTGGATACAGAAGAAATTGATTTTGAAAAGGAAAATGTTTTCCTTGGTGCGGGTGATATTGAGCAGCTTACATGGAAGGAAATGTTTGACGGCTACGCCTGCACGGAGTGCGGCAGATGTACTTCTGTTTGTCCCGCTAATTTAACAGGTAAACCGCTTTCACCGCGAAAGATAATTATGGATATCAGGGAACGCACTTCAGAGAAGGCTCCCCTGCTTGTAGCAGGCAGTGAAATTCCCGCAGAAATTGAAAACAAAAAGCTGATTTCAGAACATTATATTACAGATGCAGAGCTTTGGGCATGTACAAGCTGTATGGCTTGTGTTCAGGAGTGTCCCGTAAACATTGAGCACGTTAACCCTATTGTTGATATGAGGCGCTTCCTGGT
>CAZQYL010000036.1:0-10665 GCA_964597425.1 uncultured Ignavibacteriales bacterium
ATCCTGCTGCGAAGCTGACTGCTTGTTGCCGTACTTATCGTAATAAATATCAGCAAGCATACCGTGAATATAGTTTCCGCAAATCATTGCGGTACTTACACTTCCTGATTGCGCCAGCAATGATACTATGATACCTGAGAGCACATCACCTGAACCGGCTGAGCCTAATAACTCATTGCCTGTATTATTGATATAGATCTTCCCGTCACTTGTGCAGCTAAGTGATGTTTCTGATTTCAATACAACATTAACTTTATACTCTTTGGCAAAGTCTCTTACAATTTCAAATCTGTTTGCGTTAATTTCTTCGGTAGTTTTGCCTGTGAGCCTTGAGAATTCACCAATATGCGGAGTAAGTATAATTTCACTATCACTCTTTCTTTGTTTCAATACTTCAATATTACCGGCAAGTAATGTTAATGCATCAGCATCAATCACAAGCGGCTTGGGTGAATTAGTTATCACATCAAAAAGATAATTTGCGGTATCTTCATTGAGTGATAACCCCGGTCCGATAAGCATTGCATCAGCTTTGGAAAGCTGCTTAAGTATTTTGGTATATGAATCACCTGCTATTGAACCATCCGGAGTTTCATCAAGCTCAGTTTTTATTACTTCACTCAGTTTCCTGCTGAAATGTGCGGTGATTGAGCGCGGATAAGCCGCAAGTACAGCTCCGCTGCCTGCTTTTAATGCTGCAAGTGAGCTCATTATTACAGCACCTGAGAGTCCTTTTGAACCCCCAATTACCAGTGACTTACCATTAGAATATTTATAAGATGTCTTTTTTCTTCTGGGGAATAAACTCTGAACATCACTTTCTTCAACTAAGTACTTACCATAAGTATTAACCCGTTCAAAGCAATCATTTGTAATGCCGATTGATACTACATTAAGACTTCCTGTATTCTCTTTCCCTGCTCCGTAAAGTAGCTCCGTCTTCACAGCACCCATACTTATAGTGTGACAAGCATCAACCACCGTGCCGGTAGTATTACCTTCGCCTATTCCGCTTGGAACATCAACAGAAATTACATCTATTTTTATATTTTTATGCTTTAAGGTATTTATCTGTTCAATTACCTTCTCGTATATTCCTTTAACGCTGCCTTTAGTTCCGCTTCCCAGCAGCGCATCTATTATCAGCGCTTTGCCTTTCAGCTTTTTGAGAGAGGTATAAAGAATATCAGGGTCATTTTCAGTAATATTATTCATACTGCAAATGCCTGATCCAAGTTTTACAAGAATCTCGAAGTTTACAAGTGCATCGTTTCTCAGCTCACCCGGCCCGGATAAATTATATACGTCAACGGGAATTCCATTTATAAGGAAATGCCTCGCAATTACAAATCCATCCCCCGCATTATTGCCTTTACCGCAAACTATTACAATAGTTCTTTCGGCAATATCCGGATACAACGATGTAATGACATCAAAAGTATTCTTGCCTGCATTTTCCATTAAAATTAAAGAGGGTATTCCCTCTTTTTCTATAATGGTTCTTTCCGCTTCCCTTATTTCCGTGAATGTAAAGGCGGGTCTCATAAAATTATATTTGATTTCAATTTAATTCAATTAATTAATTTTTTCATTTCTGAAATTGTTTTCGCAGGGTCATTTGAACCGAATACCGCATTGCCTGCTACAAAAACATTAACACCTGCATCACTAAGCATTTTAATATTACCTGTACCTATACCGCCATCCATTTCTATGAATGTTTTGCTTCCTGAAGCTTCTATCATTGCTGAGAGTTTTTTAGCTTTTGCGGTCGAGCTTTCAATGAACTTCTGTCCCCCGAAACCCGGGTTAACAGACATCAGCAGGATAAAATCTGTGTACGGCAATATTTCATCGAGTACATCAACAGTTGTTGCGGGGTTTATAACAACACCAGCTTTGGCACCCGAATCTTTGATCTGGTTAACAAGCCTGTTCAAATGATCTGTTGCTTCATAGTGAACACTTATCCAGTCAGCACCTGCTTTTGCGAATTCACTAACATACTTTTCGGGTTCGCTTATCATCAAATGCACATCCAATGGAAGCTTTGTGAGTTTGCGAATATCGGCAACCATTTTGGGTCCGAATGTTATATTCGGCACGAAGTGCCCGTCCATAACATCAAGGTGCAGCAGGTCTGCCCCCGCTGCGGTTATCATTTCAATTTGTGATGCTATCTGCGAAAAATCCGCCGAGAGTACTGATGGAGCAATAAGTTTCATAGTTTATCAGAAGTTTGTTCCGCCGTCATTTTTCTTTGTACCGTCTTTTTTATCCTTGTCATTCTTAGGCTGAGGAGTGGTTTTCTTCTCATCCTTTTTATCAGTCGGTTTGGTCTTAACATCGCCTTTTTTATCTTTATCGGTTGGCTTCGATTTCACATCATCTTTTTTATCTGATTTCTTATCATCTTTTTTCGTATCATCTTTAAAATCATTATTATCAGGCTGAATTTCTTCTTCCTTTTCTTTCAAGCCGTCTTCTTCACCTTCGATAACAAGTTTTTTCTTGTTTTCCCTGTTAACAAACACATCGATCTTCTGGTTTTCTTTTGCCATAGTGTTTGATTTCGGGTACTGATCTATAACCGCATTGAGCGGTACATTAGTAGAAGGCTGGTAATTCACCTTGCCAAGCGTAAGCTTATTTACTGCAAGAAGTTTTTTAGCTTCTTCAAGATTTTTACCGGTCAAATCAGGTACTTTTATATCACCGGCATCCATACCTGTTGAAACGATCACACCAATTCGTGTATCTTTCTTTACCTTTGAGCCTGCATTTTCTATCTGTGCGAGCACAATACCAGAAGGATACTGAGCCGAAGGCTTGTATTCAACTTCCTGTACTTCAAGATTTCGCTGATCAAGCATAAACTTTGCTTCCCTTAGAGTTCTGCCAACCAGATTGGGAACATCGTAGAGCTGTTCACCGCCGCTTATAATGAGATATATCCTTCTGCCATCCTTTACGGTCTGGTCAGCCGGGGGATTCTGGTCAACAACCGTGCCGATAGGCTTTGAAGGGTCATAGCGGATATCACCCTGCAGTCCTTCAAGTCCCGCATCATCAAGCTGTTTTTTGGCTTCCTCGTATGAAAGTCCGACTACAGCCGGTACTTTTACAAGTGTATCATGTCTTACATACCACGGCATGACGACAAAATTCATAAGCAGGATAGCTACAAACAATCCCGCAATTCCAATTAGAAATTTTTTCCAGAACTTCATATTTACTCTTTTATATACTCTCTGATTTCGTTATTAAGATCTATATCGCTTTTAAGTGTGTTTTCAAACACCTCAGAAGCAAGATCAACTGAAACTCTTAATGCCTTTAATCCATAAACTCCCTGCAGGTCCTCAAGTTCCATAAATTCCACATCTTTTTTCAGAAAACCCTTAGACTGCAGATATTCAATGTACTGCAGGTATTCTGCCGCTTCTGACTGCTGCGTGTAAACAATAGCAATCTTGCCCGGCTGGGTCAACCTTTCTTCTTTTCCGCGTATTTCAGCCTTATCAATGCGTTTTTTCATTATCTCATAATGCACATTATATGTGCCGTCAACATCAAACTTCTTCTGGTCATGATGAAAGCGGATAGATAGCGGCGCGTTCTGCACCAGTATAAGATGAGCAAGCTCAATGGGAATCTTAAGCATAGGCTTAATTTTCTCAGACATAGCCGCCACTTTACACATCAAAATGAACTGCCATAGCCTGAGATTCTTCAGATATACCGGGTGGAATCTTTCTTTATCGGAGATTGAATCACCGATATACATAGTGTATTCAACTCCATCGGTTTTATACTTTTCGAAATAATGCGGGAATATAGACTGGGCATATTCCTCTTCATCATCAACAATAGAAGCAATATTTTCGTTCAGCAATCTGACACTATGTTCATATTCCTTGCGTTTATCATATAATACACCAAGGTCGCTATCAATTGCGCTTTTATAAAAATTAACCGCATCCAGGGTCTTACCGTTGAATTCAGAAACGCTGCCGAAAAGCGGCTCAATTTCTTTCTTAAGAAATGATACTATACTTGCTTCATCACCTGAATGCAGACCTATAGCAAGTGATTTGATATGCTTATCAATCTTATAAGTAAGGTGTTCAAACTCCGGCATCATTTTTACCGCTGCTGCACAATTTATAATATTTTTCGCCAGTTCCAGATTTTCTGTAAGGTCCTGCTGAATAGCTCTGTTCCTTATGACAGATGAATTCCTGATATCAGAAAGTGCGTATAACGGATACACATCCCGGAAGATTATCTCTTCCATATGCGCAAATTCATCAGAGTTCTCTTTTTCTATCAGGTTTAAAGCAGCCTTGCGGAAACGCCACTCAACAGCCGGGTGCACTGCCGTGCATTTTTCTTTAATGATAGACTGAATGCGGTTTTCCATATCCTCCAGGCTGCGTTTGAGCGCAAGCGAAAACAGCGGAAGTATCTCGATAAGTTTTAATGCGTTTATTGAATTAAGCGATCCGGGCTTTGTTGAACCGAGCTCTATAACTCCGATAGTTTTGCCTTCAAATATCAAAGGAGCAACCATTAAGTTCTTAACTCCCATATTTCCAATTTCTTTTTCAACCTGGGTACATTTTGGCATCATTGTAAGGTCATATATTATCTTCGGCTCTCCCGTTTTAACAGCAAGATCATAAACTGAGTCGTCATACTGCTTGCATTTTTCAGCACACATATCGCTCATTATAAAACTCTGACCGACTTTTGTACCGGAGCGCATGATCCTGGTTTTATCATCTGAAAAAGAAACGATCCCCAGTTTCAGATCAGGATTGCGGAACATTGTGCGGATGCGGTTTTCAACTTTTTCAAATCCGCCTGAGGAAACAAGGATATTCTTATCCAGAAGATCGAACTTTAATTTACTAAGAGCTTCCTGGTCTGTCACTTCAAACATATTCACCACAAGGAAACCATAAAACTCAATTAAATGAGGCGGAATAACTTTATTCCAAAGATCTATATTGAAAACATTTTCAGCAAGCTCGGTTACCTGTTCTTTGGTAATATCAGGAAGTGCACCGTGTATATTAACATCAATAAAACGGTCATCAAGGTTCATCTTAAAATATCTTTCAAGTCCGGTATCTTTATCATTAACGGTTCTTATTAAGGGAACGGTGATGGTCATATCAATATTATGAACCCGCCTTAAGATACTGGCATACACTGTAACTATTTTGCCGATATCAAAATATGCCTGTGAAACATTCAGGTCACGGGTGAACCCACCGTTCTCATCAACAAACAGCTCGTTAAATCTAGGCGTAGCATAAATAGAAGTGCTGAGCAGCGGCTGGCAAACAGATGTTAAATTGGTATTCCAGTAAGCGGGAGTAAAAACAGCTGCCATAAGTGAATCCACCAGCTTTTTATGCTTATTAAGCACAGTATAGTCAGTAATAATGCCATTTAGCTCCGGAATCTGCTCAATATCATGCACCAGCCTTCGGGCAAAATCAGTACTTAAGCATTCTTCGGCTTCATTTGCTGTATTTCTCCAGAAATCTATAAGTTTTTCCAGAGAAAACGAGGATTTAAACGGGAATTCTAAGTTTTTCATATATTTTATGACGCCCCAAATATAAGGTTTATTGTATAATTATATGACATAAAAAACCGGTATGTAGTTTCAGGATTATCTGAAACATGTTCCTTCAAAAAAGTAAAATTTAGTCTTAACTTTGGGACAATTCTATTAATCTAAAATGGAGACGTCCGTCCGGGACGTCGCTGCAAATAATGTCCTCTGATTCTCGGTTTCTCTGTTGTAAGTTGCCTTAGACTCTTTATAATCTTAGAGCCTTTGTGTCTTTGTGTCCGCTTTTTGTTTTGATTTTAAAGATTTTAAAATCATTTTTCCGTATTTTTGTATATTAATCATTATAAATTATGACAAGTGACGAAAAGTACATGCAGATGGCAATCGATAAATGCCGCGAAGGCGTTGATGCGGGTCAGACACCGTTTGCAGCCTGCATTGTTAAGAACAATGAAGTAATAGCATGCGACCACAATATCGTTTGGGCAAGCACTGATATTACCGCTCATGGTGAAATTCACGCAATACGTAATGCATGCAAACATATCAATGATATTGATCTGAGCGGCTGCACGATATACTCTACCTGCGAGCCGTGTCCAATGTGCTTTACTGCAATTCACTGGGCAAGGATTGATAAAATTTTCTACGGTGCAGATATTGCCGATGCAGAGCGGTTTGGCTTTAATGAACTTAAGGTATCTAACCAAATGCTTAAGGAAATGGGATTGAGCAATGTACAAATTACCGGGGATTTTATGAAGAAAGAATGTGTTGAAGTATTTGAATTCTGGGCTCAGAAGAAGAATAAACGGGTATATTAAACCGGTAAAATTGTTCAATTCTGCATTAATCAGGCAAAAATAGTGATTTACGTTAACTGAAATAGCCTGTTATTTAAGTTGATTTTGGATTAGAATTCATATAAATTTGTTAAAATTATCAATCAAAAAATGAAAAAAATCTTTTTAGCTTTTGCTTTAATTTTGGTTTCAAGTTACACGTTTTCACAGGGTTTTACTTTTACAAGGGTTGGACCGGAAACAATTACAATTTCAGATACCAATGCTTTTGAAGGATACATTGAAGCTATCCTGAATCCAAATTCCGGATCACAGGACATAAGGGTTATCAGGATTATTGAAGATCTGACTCCAAGCTGGCAGCCGCTTGGAACAGCTATATGTAATTATCAAAGCTGCTTTCCGCCTAATACAGATACTGTTACAGCTTCATACAGTGCCGGCGTAACCGCTGATGATATACTGTCATTTCATTTTTACTGCAGAACAGTTGAAAATGTTTTTGTTCATGGCGCAGGTCATATGAGAATAAGAGCAGAACTGGTTTCAAACCCTTCACAGTATATTGATCTTGATTTCAGGGCTAATACATCACAGACTATAGGCATTACAAATATTAGCAGTGTTGCAAATGAATTCAGCTTATCACAGAACTATCCGAATCCGTTTAACCCGAATACCAAAATAAACTTCTCTATTCCAAAGAGCGATTATGTTTCATTGAGAGTTTATGATATGCTTGGACGCGAAGTAAGCGTACTTGTAAACGGGCAGTTAACTGCCGGTGAGTACCAGGCTGATTTTAACGCTAAAGGACTTTCAAGCGGAATGTATTATTACAGCTTGAGAGCCGGTGAATACGTTGATGTGAAGAAAATGGTTTTAGTAAAGTAATCACTGATTGATCTGATTACTGGATTTCACAGATTTTAAAATTGGAACAGATTGAGTTTTATTTTGTTTTATAAATTAAGGAATAAATGAATGGATTCCCCGTAAAAAGGGAATAAAGTAAAAAATGGCAGAAATACCGCAGGTTAGAAGTAAAGATCTCACATTATTAGAGAAAACATATTTACCGCAGATAGTGGGCGGTTTATGGCTGACATTTAAACAGATGTTTCAGCCCAAAGTAACAAGGCAGTACCCTGAAGAGAAATGGGCACCGCCAACAGCTTTCCGCGGCAGACCCGTTCTGGTGAAAGCCGAGAACGGCATCGAAAGATGTGTTGCATGCGGTTTGTGTTCAAGGGTTTGTCCCGCTTTAGCTATTGAAGTTCAGGCAAATGAAGTTGCCTCACAGGATAAGGAAAGATACCCCGAGAAATTTGAAATTAACATGCTCAGGTGTATTTTCTGCGGCTTCTGCGAAGAGGTCTGCCCTGAAGAAGCGATTGTAATGAGCGATGAATATATACTGTCTTTCACTTCCCAGGAAGAAGCCATATTCGGCAAAGACAGGCTTCTTATGAGCGAACGCCGCTTAAAGAAGCGTTTGGAATTTTTACATGAGAATGTATGAGTAAAAACTTACTAATTTCAGCTCTCTTAATATTATTCGTATTCAGCACAAAACTAATTTCAGGTGATAATGATGTTTTATCATCATTACCCGGAGGCGATGACAATGAAACAACAGTTGCCGCCGACTCAACCGATGCCCTCACAGTATTTTCAGCAAAGATAAAAGATAAGACCGTTTATATAAACTGGAGGGTTCTGAACCCAAAAGATATTTCATATTATGAAATATACAGGCTTGATCCCAAGAAAAAGGATTACAAAAAGATCAGCGATAACAGGATACAAAAGGATGATTTTTTTGAAAA
This sequence comes from uncultured Ignavibacteriales bacterium, assembly GCA_964597425.1. Classification (GTDB taxonomy): domain Bacteria; phylum Bacteroidota; class Ignavibacteria; order Tepidaquicellales; family OLB5; genus OLB5. The sequence goes on from CAZQYL010000036.1 coordinate 8,223, forward strand.
GACAGCCAACAGTTCAAGCGGTTTTGTTTATATGTATGATTTTGAAGATGAACCTGAAAGAGACGGAGTTTACTTCTATAAGCTTAAAGGATTTTCAGGCAACGGGACATTGATATTTGAAGCAGATGAGCTGAAGATAGGCATAACAGGTATAAAGAATTTTAAAGTTGAACAGAATACCCCGAACCCGTTTAACCCGACTACAAATATTACATACGAGCTTTTTGACGCATCATATGTTAAACTAAAAGTATTTGATCTTATAGGTAAAGAAATTGCAACACTGGTGGATGGAAGTCAGACCAAAGGTACTTATACGGTAACTTTTGATGCTTCCAAATATGCTAATCTGACAAGCGGTATTTACTTTTATAAGCTTGAAACAGATAAGTACTCAGAAGTAAAGAAAATGATATTAACGAAGTAAAGTTATATGTTCAGCAAATATTCTCCTTCCCTGACTCCGGTTTGGGAAGCGAAAACAAAAGGCAGGTTAATTAACCTGCCTTTTTTCATTTTACTTAATCCTTATTTGTATCCCAAACTGGTCCGCCACGTCGGATTGGGATACAGAGTTATACTTTGAATTGTCACCCAAACCGGTCCGCCATGGCGGATTGGGTGACAGGGTTGTAGTAATCATGAAACGCTGCATTGTACAAAGACCCCCTTCCCGCCACGGCGGGACAAGCTGTCACGCCACTGGCGTGACACTCCCCCTTGGTAAGGGGGAGACAACTTACTATTTCACCTTAAGCTCGAACTCTTTTTCAATCTCACTGCCTGCACGAAGGATCTTAAGCTTTACCTTCTCTCCTATTTTCATGTCAAGTATCAGCCCCCAGAAATCAGCATCGCTTGCTATCTTTTCTCCATTAATGGAAAGAATTATATCTTCAGGCTTAATGCCTTCATTATCGGCAGCGCTGCCTTTTTCAACATTCACAACAATTGCACCTGAAACATTGGTCAGCTTAAAATACTGAGCTATATTCTTATCAACTGTCTGCAGTCTTAGACCGATATCATAATTACGCTCAATCTTGCCGTCCTTTTTCAGCTTATCCACAATTGCTTTTACCTTGTTCATCGGGATAGCAAACCCGAGTCCTATATTACCGCCAGCCATTGAGTTACCGGTATAAATAAGTGTATTCATACCTATAACTTCACCAATGCTGTTTACCAGCGGTCCACCGCTGTTACCTGAATTGATCGCAGCATCGGTCTGTATCATATTCCTGTAGAACCTGTTCTCGTTGGAATTAAGCTTCATTCCCATAGCGCTTACAACCCCCACTGTTACTGTAGGTTTCTGGTTTACTTCAAATAATCCAAACGGATTTCCAAGTGCAACGACCCACTCTCCAATTATCACATCATCGCTGTTACCAAGTTTTATGTATGGCAAACCGGTTTTATTTATCTTAAGAACAGCTATATCGCTGTATGAATCCTTGCCGATAATTTCAGCATCCAGGTGATCACCGTTTGTCATAGATACTGTTACTTTTGTGGCATTTCCAACTACATGGTCATTTGTAATAATATACCCGTCATCTGATATCAGGAAACCTGACCCCAGGCCCTGTACTTCCTGTTTGTAGCTTCTATCACCGAAGAACTGCCTGAAAAACGGATCATCGCCGAACGGGTCGCGGTATTCGCGAACCTCAGTCACGCTTATTCCCACAACAGCCTTTGATACATCGGCAACTGTTCGTGTAATGGCATTTTCACGGGAGTCAGTAATGTTTTGTATCACGCGCTCTCTGCTGATATTTTCATTAGCTTTGAGGTCACTTGACTCACCCTTAAACACATACCTGCCAAAGATGAATCCTGAAGCAAGTACAACAACAAAGGTAACACCTGCAAGTAAATATTTTGATCTATTCATACCAGATTTAATATTTTTAAAAATTCTTATAAATAATAAAACCGGTCAAGAGCTATAAAAATTCTCACAAATTTTTATCTATAGATTACAATTTCAGATCACAATTTCGTAAAATACAGTTTTTATTACCCTTGACCGGCTCTTTTGAAGACTTTAACTAATTACTTTTTTCTTTTTATAGCTCTTTTTACTGCTTCGGCAATATGCCTGCTTGAGATTCCATACTTTTCGTACAACTCTGTAGCTTTGCCTGATTCACCGAAAGTATCGCTTGCGCCAATGAATTCAACAGGTGCAGGGTATTCCTGTGCCAGCACTTCTGCAACAGCGCCGCCTAAACCGCCTATTTTCTGGTGGTCTTCGCAGGTTACAATACAGCCAGTATCTTTAGCTGCCTTAACAATTGCGTCACGGTCAATTGGCTTTATTGTATGCATGTTTATAAGTCTGACAGATATTTTATCCTTTGCAAGCATTTCAAGCGCCATCATACTTTCCCATACCATTAAGCCGCTGGCTATAATTGTACAATCGCTTCCTTCA
>CAZQYL010000036.1:10765-11991 GCA_964597425.1 uncultured Ignavibacteriales bacterium
ACAGTAAATCCGCAGTGCGAAGCACATATCTTTACATTCATTTGACTGTAAGCAATCGACTGCCTTATCTGGTCAAAGGGTCTGCCTGTTGCAAATTCACCGTAAGTTGAAGCAAACGGTATCTTACCTGCCAATGCCAATCCCGCGGCAGTTCCCATCATATCCTGCTCAGCTATACCAACTGAAAAGAACCTCTCCGGGTAAGCATCACGGAACATATCTGTTCTTACCGAGCCGCTCACATCGCCGCCAAGTACAACAACATCAGGGTTTGATTTGCCAAGATCAACAAGTGCATCGCCAAAACCGCGTCTTGTTTCTTTTAATTCAGGCTTAGCAAGATCCAGATCTTCAATTAAATAATTCTCAAATTTGTGTATGTAGTTCATATTTCAGTTTAATTATTGACACTCTTTAACAATTTGTTTGGTTTTAAAAACAGGTTTTGCTTCGGTCTTAGGTATTTTAACCAGTGTGAACGGCCGGGTTATTGCATCGGTAACCATGCAAGTGCTGCCCGGTGTTGTTTCGGTTATATTCACAGTCAGATTCTTTCCTTCTGTAATGCTATCGATTGAAACCATAAACCCGCCATTGCTTCTGTTGCCTATAAAGACGGCGACAACGCTGTTCTTGTTAAAATCAACAACAGGAATGCGCGGCAACTGGTCAAGATTCTTATAAACATCAGCCATCAACTTCTGGAAGTCTTCGTTATTATTCAGCAGAACTTCGCGCTTATCTTCAATAGCGGAGTAGGTTCCGTCAAGAATGATCTCCATAGGAAGTTTTTTCTCATCATTTCCCTGTGTTGAGCACCCTGCATAAACAGCTGAAATGATAAAAAGGGCCGTTAATATTATATTTGTTCTCATTGTTTTAATGATCTATTTTCCGTTATAGTAATCAATAAAATCACCAAACTTTGTCGCGGGAAGCTCTTCTAAAGCAACTTTACCCTGTTCATCATTTGGCGGAACGCCGTGCCATTTATAGTTATCTTCCATAAATGAAACTCCCCTGCCCATTTTTGTATATGCAATGATGCAACTGGGTTTTCCTTTTACTTTCTTTACGGCATCAAGTGTATCAAGCACTTCTTTCATGTTATGGCCGTCAATTTCAAATACTTCAAAACCAAAAGCTTTCCATTTATCAACAAGCGGCTCAAGAACCTGAACATTTTCCGTACGGTTATCGATCTGGCAGTGATTCCTGTCAACAAT
>CAZQYL010000036.1:12091-14035 GCA_964597425.1 uncultured Ignavibacteriales bacterium
AAGGTCATCTACATCAGTAAAAACCGGGTTCTTTAAATTAGGAAACATATTTAATTTTTATGTTTATGGTTTTATGAATGAATTAACTAACTTTATTTTTCTTAAATACTTCGGTGTGGCGCGAAAGGATTATTATTGTAATTATAATCGAATATATTGTAAAATAGTTCAGTGAAAATCCGGGAACATTGCTATTGACTACAAGAAAGCTGAAAAAATTAATGAGCAGAACGTAAAACGGCAGCAAAAATGTAGCAATTGTGTTGGCTATTAAAACTTTTCTTTTCACAAGAAAGACCAGAAGCCAAACGATACACCAGCCTATGAATATATAGTAATTAACTACCACAAATATTCCGGCGCCTGTTGCGAGTCCCCTGCCGCCTTTAAATTTCAGCCAAACAGGATAATTGTGTCCCAATATCAGCGCGCATGCTCCAAGCATTACACTCTGGTATGGATGCGGCATAATGAACATCATAAAATATACCGGCAGTATACCTTTAAGTATATCTATCAGAAGAACTGCTATACCTATGAACTTTGATTTTGATACAGTGAATGAGTTCAGTGTACCAACATTCCCAGAGCCCTCTTTGGTGAGATCCTTATTGGTTTTATACTTAACCAGCAGGTAAGCAGTGGGAAAGGAACCAATTATATAACAAAGAACAACAATTATTAAATTATTTAATGTGAATAACTCAGTCATTTATCTGCCTAAAACTGGTCAAGGAATCTCACATCATTCTGGTAAAACGTTCGGATATCTTTTATGCCGTACTTCATCATCGTAATTCTTTCCATGCCAATACCAAAGGCGTAACCTGTGAATTCTTCGGGATCAATGTTAACCGATTTGAACACGTTGGGGTCAACCATACCGCACCCGCCGACCTCAAGCCAGCCGGTTTCTTTGCATGTTTTGCATCCCTTGCCGCCGCAAATGAAACATGAAATATCTATCTGCCCTGATGGCTCTGTGAACGGGAAAAAACTCGGGATAAACCGTGTTTTGGTTTTTTCACCGTAGAATTTTTTGAAGAAGTAAGCGAGCACGCCTTTTAGGTCCTGCATACTTACATTTTTATCTACATACAGACCTTCAAGCTGGTGGAACATGAAGTAATTTTTAAAGGTAACTGTTTCATTTCTGAAAACCTTGCCCGGGCTTATGATCCTGAGCGGAGGTTTATTTGCAAGCATGGTGCGAATCTGCACTGGTGATGTGTGTGTGCGGAGCACGTACTTTTTATCCTTATCAACCTTGCTCTGTACATAAAAAGTATCCTGCATATCTCTTGCAGGATGGTGAGCGGGAGTGTTAAGCGCATCGAAGTTGTAGAACTCCTCTTCAAGCTCCGGACCATCTGTAACCTTAAAGCCGATTTCACGGAATATCTTTACCATCTCCGCAAGGGTTTGCGATATCAAATGCTCTCTGCCTATGCTGAACTCAGCAGCAGGCAGTGTGAGATCAATTGTTTCTTTGGCTGATGAAGTATCGTCATACTGTTCTTTCAGCGAATTATATTTGCCTTCAGCCAGTTTTTTAACTTCATTCAGCTTTTTACCGACTAAGGGTTTTTCCTCACGGCTTACGTTCTTAAGCTCCTCGAACAGTTTGGTTAACAAACCGTTGCGTGATATGAACTTAAGCCTGAAATTTTCAAGCTCATCCGGATTTGTAACAGGAAATGAATTAATTTCCTGTTCTATTTCTGCGAGATTAGACAGCATTTATTTTATTGATATACTTTAAGTTGACTGTAAATTAGCTCATTGCGAATTTTACAACTTCTGTAAACGCTGCGGGATTATCATATGCCAGCTGGGCGAGAACTTTCCTGTTGATATCAATATTCTTTTTGTGTAATGCGCCTATTAATTTTGAGTATGTTGTGTTATTATCTCTTGCGGCAGCGTTAATTCTCACTGTCCATA